>NZ_JAEQCI010000061.1:0-64123 GCF_020738565.1 Microcoleus sp. PH2017_12_PCY_D_A
TAAGGCTCGACCAACTGCCCTCAAAAAGTTGAATTGAGCAAATTCTTGTTTGGCAGTTTCTTGAAAGCCTGCTGGAAAAGGAATGCCTCCATTGACTGGGCCTAGCATAAAAGGAGTGTTTTGGCAGGCTCTGACTACCTTAAACGGATACCGCGCCATTATCGGGGTAATTGCATGAACTATGTCATAATCTCCCTTGAGAATTTTTGAGTTAAAATTTTGATATACTTGCTGATTAAATTCTTCATAAATTGGGTAGGTCAAAGCATTATACAGTGGCCAATTTATTTTACCGTTCGCGGTAATTTTTTCTACTACTTTATAATATTGCGCTGTAATTTGTTTTTCTTCAATATAAAAAACTTTTTCGTGTTCAGGGTATTTTTGAAGAGCGGATTTATTTCTAGCATGGGTGACAAGTGTTGCATCTACTAGCTTGCTAATTTGTTGAACATAATTGTACCCTTCCAAAGGTACAGAGGCCCATTCAGGATTGCACTGCTCTACAATTAGTAAAACTTTTAATTTTTGGTCGTTCATTGGTTAGATTCCTTTGTTGACGATCGATATCTTGAAGTTGAGTTTTGAATAAATTAATCGATATGAAGCGTTTTTTTTGATGCGAGAGTTTGCTGTAGAGGTTGATGGAAAAATCCGCCTCTACATCAACACCCGACTTGCAATTACAGGGGAGAACTTGCAGAAAAAACAAGCTAAGTTGATGGTAACTGACCTACTTAGTAGACTTAGCGCTCATTGTAACTTTCTCAATTGATGGGTTTGATGTCTTGTATTCGATCAAGTTGCTGCGCTGTCTGAGCAACCGGCGCTGGTGAAACATCATCTGACCCTGCAATTGAGGAAAACTCCCGAGCACGCAAGATATCGCGTAAAGCGCAGCATCCTTGGCTGGCAAATTCTGCTGCTGCATCCGGTGGTAAATGCGGTAGGCAAGTACCGGGTAACCGATGAGTAACAGCAAGCTCCAGCCGCGTGTGAACCACGCTGTGCACAATGCTAGCACGGGCAAAACAAATCCCCAAAACCAGATGCTGAGGGTGTTTTTAATCCAGTGGCGTTCGGGGGTGTTTCCGTGCAACCAGGAACCTTCGGCGTAGGCATGACCTGCTCTTTGACAGCGCTTCCACCACTGGTCAAAACGAGTCATTTGGGCGTCGTGCAAGGTCATTTCTGCATCTAATCGCTCGATTTTCCAACCATTTTGGCGCAGTCGCACGCAGAGTTCCGGTTCTTCGCCGGCGATCAGTGTGGGGTTGAAACCGCTGACTTGCTCGAAGGCTGATGCCCGCATCATGGAGTCGCCCCCGCAGGCTTTGGCTTCGCCGATCGGGCTGTCCCACTCTATGTCGCAGAGTCGGTTGTACGGTGTGGCATCGGGGTACCGCTCGCGGCGGCGCCCGCACACTACAGCTAATTCGGGTTGGGCTGCGAGTTTTTGCTGGGCAAATTCGAGCCATCCATCAACTATGGAGCAGTCGCCGTCTACGAATTGGACAAATTCGATGTCTGGAGCTGCTTGTCGCAGGCGGGCAAATCCTTCATTTCTGGCGCGTGCTGCTGTAAAGGGTGTAGATAAGTCGAGTTCTACTGTATCAGCTCCGAGCGATCGCGCTAATTCCAAGCTGCCGTCTGTTGAGCCGGAATCGACATAAACCACCCAGGCTACGAAGCCGATCGCCGACAGCAAGCACGCTCTTAGGCGATCGCCTTCATTCCGCCCAATAGCAACCAATCCAACTTGTTTCAAAGCTTACCTCTGCAATTCCACTTGCGATCTGTTATTTTAATATTTTAGTAAAAGTCAAGCTAATTTCACAATATCTTGATTCCACAACTTTGAGCGAATGGCTGTAGTAGGCGTCCCTGCCCGTTTAGCTTATTATATATTAAGTCACATCCGATCTAGCATTTTGAATTGAGAAGAGTCAACCATGCTAAATATCAGCTCTTTGTTCACCTTTTACTGTAGCGATGAAGGAATTAGCCATACATTTTTGTCACTTTGTCAGTGGAATTACCCAGACTTTAAAACCCGCATGGTTGTTCCCAGTTGCACACCGTCATGTCGCGGGAATAATATGGTCGAAAGCATACCCCGATATTTGAGAAGGGTATACTACAAGCTCGGAAATTTAGCGCAATCTTCGGCTGAAAAGCGTTTTCTGAGAGATCTGAAGGATTTTGATGCAGTTTACTTGTGGCCTCGCACTTCAATCGAAACTGTTAGAAAGGTAAAGCAGCAGGGGCAAACACTTTTTTTTGAGCGTATTAACTGCTCTACTAAAAAGGCAAAATATATTCTTGACGATGCTTACGGTCGCTTGGGCATCGCTCCCCAACATGGAATTACAGATGCGATGATTCAGCAAGAAGATGAAGAAATGAGGTTGGCTGATTTCATTTTTTCTCCTAGTCCGGAGGTAAAAAAATCTTTTCTCGAAATAGGAGTTCCCGAATACAAACTGATTTCAAGCAGTTACGGGTGGTGTCCCAAGCGGTTCCCGAATATTTCGCCCAAAAAACAGCCATCAGATACCGTTACTGTGCTCTTTGTGGGTACCATCTGCGTCAGAAAAGGAGCTCACTTGCTCTTGCAAGCCTGGGAAAAAGCCGGCATTAAAGGCAAACTGGTGCTTTGCGGAAACATGGAGCCTGCAATTGCCGAAAGTTGCAGCGATATTTTAGGACGATCGGATGTAATTTATATAGATTACACGCTCAATGTTGAGGCGGTATATGGCGAAGCTGACATTTTTGCCTTTCCGAGTCTGGAAGATGGCGGCCCGATGGTTACTTATGAAGCTATGGCTTACGGGTTGCCAGTTCTCACCTCACCTATGGGAGCGGGTGCCATTGCTCGGGACGGCAAAGATGGGATAGTCGTGGATCCCTACGATTCTGAGGCTTTGGTTGAAGGCTTGCGAAAGCTTGCTTTGTCCCCGGAGTTGAGAGCTCAGATGGGTTGTAATGCTCGCCAGCAAGCCGAGGAATTTACCTGGGAAAAAGTAGCACGCCGCCGGAAAGATTTGATGCAGGAAAAATTGAAAGTTTAGGAAATAGGAGAATTATCTGAAAGAATCCTTGCTCTGCAACTTCCTTTTTCCTGCGAATATTTCTAGGACTGCATTTTCAGGCTTAGGATTTTTTGGGGAGAATTTTTGCTGGTATTCCGACTGCGGTTGCGCCCGGTGGTACGTCGCAAATCACCACTGCATTGGCGCCTATCAAAGCATGATCGCCGATGGTTACGGAGCGAATAATTTTTGCTCCTGCACCGATATCGACGTGACCGCCAATTTGGACATCAGAAACAATTGTGACCTGTTGAAAAATCAGACAGTTCGGGCCAATAGATGCCTCTGGATGAATGACTATGCCATTAGGATGAAGCATAATTAGTCCCCCTCCTATCTGGCAGTTCAAGGGGATGTCAGTTCCAGCTACAATGCTCCAGAATATATGCTGGATTATGTTGAACCGGGATAAAAAATACCCTAAAATTCCACCTTGCTGCTTCCGTTTTTGATAGTTGCGGATAGATTTTAGAAGTTGGCGACTGGGATCCCAAAACTGGCGAGGTTGTTCGCGGCTCCAATCTGGCTCTGTGGCAGAAACTACAGGTGCAGTTATTGATTCAACCATTATTTATGCAATAGAAAAGATAAGATATACTGACAATCATGCGATCCTCGATTATCAGTATACGATCGCTGGTTGGTGATTGACAATATTTTTGGAAATTATCTGACAATCCTATTTGAGTTGTAAGGTTTTTGTATGTTGCCAGGTTTTCCTGGTAAGCACGGGGATACTCAACCTACAAATTCTTCACAATTAATACAAGATTGCTAGATGGTCAACTTATAATTATTTAGTTAACCGAGTTGATGTCTACCACCAAGCAGTTGCGATCGCACCCTGCGTGCAAGAATCACAATTGCCAGAGAACTCGACGATTTCGTACAAGCATCTATAGCTAAATGATTCAGTAGGGGTAGTGCCCCCGTGCCTACCCTTATCTATCGGGTTCTTCACGAGGGGGAAGAGCCCCTACAAGAATTATGCAAATGATTTAGGATTGCTATATCACTATAGGGACGGTAGATCTCTAGTTTATTTAATTGACACTCCCCGACTTAAAAGTACGGGGATTCTTGGTTCGCAGACATACCTTAAAACTACCTATCCTTTCGGCAATATTTAAACCAAATACCCGTTCGATAGAACCAAGCATCAAGTCTAACTTAAATAGCCCGCTTGGGGCGCATCTCCCCAAGCTTTCGGAGATTTCTCTCCTTGTTTCCGTGTGCCCCACGGTACGTTTAGTATTTAAGATTTTAGTTTTCTGGTCTGGGTTACGTTAGTTACCTTAGCTATGTTTATTCGTGGTTTTCGCCACCCACTAACCATTATTATTTTCCGACCAGTCGTTTGAGCTTGGTGTCTCCTGTGTATCGGCGGTTATGCTACCTGTAGTATTACTTTAATATAGCATAACAAGAACTGATTCCTGAAAACCTCGAAGCACAAATCTGGATAATTAAAACCGTCCTAAAAGGAGGGGGCTTTAGACCCAGTTTTCTGGTAACACAAGAGACAGGTCACTTGTTCTGGTACTAATTTAAGGATTGTTTTCCACAGGGCGGGATTTGAGAATTTTGGCAGGGATGCCAACGGCAGTTTGACCAGCAGGAATGTCTGATAAAACGACAGCATTTGCACCGATATTTACGTCGTCTCCCAGGTTGACCTTGCCGAGAATTTTTGCTCCGGCGCCGACGTTCACCCGATCGCCCAATTGAGGCGATTCTAGGGGTTTTTCCAAGTAGCGGTTCCCCAGGGTAACGCCTTGGCGGATAATGCAGTCGTCACCAAGAGTGCAGTGTCCGTGAACGATGATACAGCCTTCGTGTTCAATGATGACTCGGCGGCCGAGCTTGACTGTGTAGGGCAAATCTATGCCGTAGGTGTTGCGGACTTTTCGGTAGAGCGATCGATAGAGAATGCTCAAGGGAGCCCGCAGCAGTTTTGGTTCTACCTGCATTCTCCAGACACCGAATCTTTGGACTGCTACGGCGCGAAAACCCGGTTTTGTCCAATCGCGACCGTGAGCAATCCAGTCTTCTTTAATCTGCTGCCACAATCCCAGTGCAGGGGTTTCTACTTGATTTTCAGTTGCTATTAAATTTGACTCTGTTACCATAAGCTGTACTCAACACTCTGTCTTGTTTAAGTTGTTATTAGATGCCCCTGATATTAAGCTATTTCTCGGGTTTTTCAGGTATAATGCACCTGGTTTATTCAATCAAAAACACCAAGTGCTGCGGTGAATTACGCAAGGTTTTGTTGACCATGATTAACCGGGTTTCTCTGGCTTTGATTTATTTACAAATACCCTTTAAAAGTTTTTGGAATCTTCAATCTTACCTCCCTTAAAAAATACACTATTCTTGACAAAATCTGTGAGCATTTTTGGCGGATCTCCGTCCGGCTTACCTTGAAGTACGCGGCGCACCCTCCAGGCTGCAAAGCCCGAAGCCCAGGTGACATCGGTTAACGCTGTGTAAACCAAGCCGTAGTTTTTGAGAAAGTACCTGCGCCGGGAATCAAACCAATACTGTGGCAGTCGCTTAGGGGGCTTTTTGGTGTCAGTAACACCTGAGCTTTGACCTACTAGGTGAACCACGCGACTTTCAGGTACATACCAGCAACTCCAGCCAGCTTTGTTAGCTTGCAGACAAAAGTCCATTTCTTCGCAATACATGAAATAAGCTTCATCCATCAAGCCAATCTTTTCAAATACTTCGCGACGGACGATCATGCTGGCTCCAGCTACCCAATCAGTTTGACAGATTTCTTGGGAAATAGGAGGCGCTACATTCCAGTTTGCCAATAATTTGGATAAAAAGCGCGTCCGCCAACCAAAATCGAGTTCGGTTAAGAAATCGTGAAACCGGAAAGCTGAATGCTGCGGTGTTCCGTCGGGGTCTTCCAAGCGGCTGCCGGCGATGCCGGCGTCGGGATGAGTCTCCATGAAATCGACGAGGGCTTTTAAGGCACCTGGGCGAACTACGGTGTCGGGGTTGAGCAGCAGGAAGTAGGGGGGGGGATTGGTGGATTGCAGGACAGGACGGATCAGGGCGTTATTCCCGTAGGCAAATCCGCCGTTGCAGTCTAGGGGAACGAAGGATGCCCATTCGCTCCAGCCTTCTGCTGCGATCGCGGCTGCTATTTGTTCGCTAGAATTGTCGCCTGATGCGTTGTCGGCAACTGCAACTCGCATACCTCTGAGCGATCGCACTTCGGTAACTAGAGAGCGCAAGCAGTCAATGGTTAAACCAGGGGTTCGGTAGTTAACAATGACAACCAGCAGTGGATACGGGTGATTGGGCTCGCTGGCTTTGGACATAAGTGCAGTTGTTGGTTTAACAACTTTTTAGCTTAAGTTGTACCCCTATGGCAAGCTGGCGCGATCGCCTGCGGGGCCTGTATCGCCTAATTTTTGGATTCATCTAACATTTTTAACAAAAGCTGCCACCGCTGCCGGTGTATTTCTTGGTGAGTCAGGCTGTGAGCTTTTTTCAGAGCAGCGATTCCCATATTTTGGAGTAGGTTCAAGTTTTCTGCCGACTGTTTGAGGAAGTTTGCTAAAGCAATGGGGTCATTGCAATTAGCGATCGAGCCTGTGATACCGTTTTCGATACAGTCCCGGAGTCCGGCTGTGTTGTTTGCCAGTACAGGCAACGCTTGAGAATAGGCATCGTATACAATTCTGGGCTGTTCGTCTGAGATGCTCGGAACCACAATAGCATGATATTGTTGCAGTAAATCGAAGAATTTTGGGCCATAAGGAATTGTTCCCAAAATATTTATCTTCGCCGATTTTTGCATCTGGTTGCTAGCTGCTTTGCAGTTGCTTAAAAGTTCACCTTCTCCTAGTATATCCAACTCGACCGTCATGTTTTCGTTGTCCAATATTTTCATTGCTTCTAGGAGAATCAACACCCCTTTACTCGGATGCAACCTGCCCGCAAATAAAAATTTTATTTTTTGGGGGGATTGAGACCTTTTTTCCTGCCATATTTGTGTGGCACCGGCTTCGGAAATAATATTTTCTTTATCTATCCACGAAGCATTAATTATGTAACTTTTTTTGTGTTTTTTTGTTAATAAACTCTCCTGGTATTCTGCCTGGGTAAAGATTGTCAAGTCGGCCCTGTTGATGCACCAGCGATTTAATCTTTCGTATATTTGAGCTATAATTCTGGCTTTAATATTGGGAGTTGTTCCCGGTTGTAGCCTCCACGGTGCCGACTCAACAACGATCGCGTGTTTTTTTCGCTGTATAATGGCTATTGGCGTCACTAACCATCCCATCGGAATCGGCCAGCCTGCTACGGCGCTGTGTACGATATCCGTTCTGGCGATCGCGCCCCAAAGTTGAGCCACCGTCGCCGGCAGCATTAATATTGCTTGGGCGTAGCTATTTGGCGAGGGAAGGTCAATAAATTTAGCATCGGCAAATGATGTTTCCGAATCCACCTTGATTGTATTTTCCGGGGGGATTTCTAGCCTCTGCGGAGCTGCGAGTGTAAAGTTTTTCAAATACTTGAAGTGTTCGATCAAGTCTTTTGCCCACATTGGATCGAGATACCTGCTGCCTTGGGAGTCGCAGGAGGACTGGATGTTGATGACGAGCAAGTAGCGTTGGTCGATCGGCGTCAAAGGCAGTTCTTTGATCCCATCTTCTCTGGTATTTAACGAGTTGGAGTTGATGCTATAATTCATGGTGATTGAAAGCTATCGAGCTAAATGGGAATTTATAGTTTTTTTTATTATAAAATACTCTCAACACTAATTATATCGCGAAACAATACTTAAGCTAATCTGCAATCTCGCTGCTCTGTATCAAAGTCGATATTGCCTGTAGGCTTGACTTGCGGCTCGGTGCAGCAACGAATGCCGGTAAACTAATCCCTTTGTGTCATCGGCATAGCCGCCGCCAATCACGCAGGCAACGGGATAGCCACCAGCCAAACACGCCATCAAAACTTGCATTTCCCGGCGAAATAAGCCCGTATCAGTCAAAGCTAATTTTCCTAATTTGTCCCCCTGATGGGGGTCTACTCCGGCATCGTACAAAACTAAATCTGGCTTGACAGTTGACAGCAAATCGGGTAAAAATCGATCTAAGGTTTGTAAATATTCGTCGTCCTCCATACCGACAGGCAAGGGTACATCTAAATCGCTCTTTTGTTTTGTTCCGGGAAAATTCACCTCGCAGTGCATCGAAAAAGTAAAAACGCTGCTGTCATCTTGGAAAATTACCGCAGTTCCGTCTCCTTGGTGTACGTCTAAATCGACAATTAAAACTTTGCGAACTAAACCAATTTTTTGCAAGACGCGACAGGCGATCGCCAAATCATTAAAAATACAAAAACCAGACCCAAAAGCAGGGAAGGCGTGATGAGTTCCGCCCGCAGTATTGCAAGCCAAACCGCACTCCAAAGCGAGCTTGGCAGTTAGTACCGTCCCTGCAACCGCAGTGCAAGTGCGGTTGACAAGGGCCGGACTCCAAGGCAGACCAATTCGCCGCATCGCTTTGGCATCGAGCGTCCCGTTGCAGTAAGCTTGAACGTAGCCGTAGTCGTGGACTAATTCAATCCATTCTGGAGGGGGAAGTTCGGGAGCGTGAAATTGCGATTTATCTGCTACCCCCTCCGCCAGCAGCATCTGGTAAAGCATCCGGAACTTTGCCATCGGGAAGCGGTGATCCGGCGGCAGGGGTGCAACGTAATCTTCGTGGTAGATAATTGGTAAGTCCATGCCGATTATTGTAGAACGATTAAATCTCCCATTGAAAGCCTGCAATCTCAAATTAAAATTCGCTGGAGAACCTGTATATGCAACTAAAAACAGTCTGGCATTCCGGCAGCAACGACCCCGAAAATGCTAACAACCTCGATAATATCAGTCAGTGGTGGCGAAACCTCAACGGTAAACAAATTAGCTGGGTAGAGCGACTGATTCCGCAAATCGGCGGATTGAACGAAATTCACTGGCAAGCCCAGCGTTTTGACGAAACATTTGTGATAGTCAATCCCGAAATTCGCGAGGATACTCTCTATTGGTACAAACCCAATTCTCCTGTAGAACGCAATAACACAGTTGACAAACTAGAACTCGACAACCTGCAACAGCAATTGTACCTCTATCCTCAGTTGGAGTCGGAACTCGTAATTCGCATAGGTATTCCCGAAGTTAAATATCAAACACTTGAATTGAACAATCCTGAAATTGCCTTGGGAGAAGATAATACTCTGCTGCTTTGGGAGGCTGACCAAGAACTTGAAATTAAAATCTCCCTCAGCCATGAAAATATTGCTAAACTTAAGGAATTGCTGGCTTAGGAAAGAGGGAGAATAGAGTTGATACGGCGGGCATTAGGGTGCGGGCCAGTCAATCTATACTGTTACTTGGCTGTCTCGGTGGTGGATTTAAATCGTAGATTTCGAGAATTCATCAAAAATCGTCAAATCCGATCCGCATCGGCCCCTCAATCACCACAGACCATCTTTCTGGCGTAACAACTGATGAATATCTTAAAACTTAGGCGCGGGTGCGTCTCAACTGGTTTTTTTCAAGCGTAGAGTTCGTTGTAGCGCGGGCCAGAGTAAAAAACCTGGTTTCTTTGCGTCGGGTTGCGATCGCACCTGTATCTCTGCTAAAACCTTTTTAAGGTGGCATTAAAATCTCAAGAAGCTTGCGTCATCCTCCTAGGAGTGTTAAGCCTAAAGTCCACCGAAAAAAAAATCCCGGGCGCATCAACCGGGTTAGATGTACGAAAAGATGCGTCGCAGCCCTAGAACAGAGTTAAAAACTAAGGTTTGAAAATCTGGAGTGCCTAATCAATGATTTTGTTTGGGGAAATTTAATATTTTCCGGGAATAATTGGATTTGTTTTTACGATAAAATATGGCAATAATCCGGTTAATAGGAGTTGGCCATCTAATATCGGGATAAAAAAATAACTAGGAAAAGGCACGTCAGTCAATGGAGTTATCTAGAAAAATCTCTGTCTGCTTAGTTTGAAAACGCTTGATAAGTAATTTAATTTTCAGGATAATTAATTGCTCGCTTCATTAAATAATTGACATGCTAACAATAGACCAGGAAAAATGGCTCTAGAAAAAATGGTAATTGACAAAGAAAGTATTCATATTTTAGTTATTGACGACCAGCCTAACAACCTTCGGTTTATCTCAAATATATTGACTAAAGAAGGGTATAAAGTTCAGCGGGCGATTTCGGGAGAAATGGTTGTAAATGCTAAATTTACCGTTCTACCAGACTTGATTTTGCTAGATATTGCCATGCCTCGAATGAATGGCTACGAAGTGTGCGAAAAACTGAAGGCAAACGAAAAAACTCGGGAAATTCCGGTGATTTTTTTGAGCATTTTTAATGAAGTCTTTCACAAGGTAAAAGCTTTTGAAATTGGCGGTGTTGACTACATTTCTAAGCCTTTTCAAGTAGAAGAAGTTTTAGCGCGCATCGAAAGTCAATTGACTATCCAGCAGCTATCAAAACAATTAAAACAGCAGAATGTCCAACTGCAACAAGAGGTAGAATTTCGGAAGCGGACAGAACAAGCACTCCGGGAAAGCAAAGCGCGGTTGCAGAAATTGGCTGTCAATATACCGGGAGTTATTTATCAATTAGTTAAAAGTTTTGAGGGAAGTTCTAAATTTGAATATATCAGTTATGCTTGTCGGGATATTTACGAATTAGAGAGTGAGGAGTTATTAAAAAATGCTGATTTTGCCTGCGCTCAAAATCATCCAGATGACCGGCAATATGTGATAGACCAAATTGCAGAAAGCGCTCGAAGTTTAGAACCTTTTGCTCTGGAATGGCGGATTGTTACGCCGTCGGGCAAACTCAAATGGCTGCAATCTAATTCTCGACCCGAAATGCGCGATAATGGCGATATTGTATGGTATGGCGTACTTTTTGATGTCAGCGATCGCAAGCAAGCAGAAATAGAAACTGCCGCAGCTAAAGCTGCTTTAGAACGGCAAGTTCAGCGAGAGTTGCTGATTGCCAAAATAACTCAAGAAATTCGATCGAGCTTGCATCCAGAACAAATATTTCAAACAGCCGCAACTCAAATCGGTCAGGCATTCTGCGTCAATCGCTGTTTGATTCATACTTACATTACTACTCCCCAAGTCGATATTCCTCTGGCGGCGGAGTATCTCGAATCGGAGTGCGAATCTATTTGGAACGTACCCATTCCTATTTGGGGAAATCCTCACATCGTACAAATGATGATACAAGATCGGCCGATCGCCTCCAACAATGTTTACTCAGATTCTCTTTTGCAAGCTGTGAGACCGATATGCCGCGAAATTGGGTTGAAATCGATGCTGGCAATTCGCACTTCCTATCAAGGCAGGGCAAATGGCGCTATCTGCTTGCACCAGTGCGATCGCTACCGAGAATGGACGAAAGATGAAATCGACTTGTTAGAAGCGGTGGCGGCTCAACTAGGGATAGCGCTGGCTCAAGTTCAACTGATCGATCGAGAAAAAAACCGGCTCGGGCAGCTCGATCGGCAAAACAAACAGTTGCAAGCAGAAATTCGCACCCGCATCCTCGCCGAGCAAGCTTTGCAAGAGTCAGAAGCAGAATTGCGGACTATTTTTGCGGCCATGACTGACATAGTTTTAGTGAGAAATATAGAAGGGCGCTGCATCAAAATCGCCCCGACATCAGCGACGAATTTGGTGAAACCTGCCAGCGAAATGATTAACCGAACCGCCCATGAAGTCTTGCCGGAATCTGTGGCCGATTTGGTATTAAATGCCATCCAACAAGTTCTCAAAACGAAGCAAAGCATCAATGTTGAATATAGCTATACAGTCGGAGATCGCGAAGTTTGGCTAGATGCTAAAGTTTCTGTGCTTTCACAAGACTCAGTGATTATGGTAGCGCGAGATATTACCGATCGAAAACTTGCAGAATCTGCACTCCGAGAAAGCCAGCACTTCATTCAGGCGATCGCCGATGCCAATCCCAACCTATTGTACGTTTACGATTTAATTGAACAGCGGAATGTCTACAGCAACCGCCAAATGGCGGCGATGCTGGGCTACAGCGCCGGAGAAATACAAGATATGGGTACAGCAATGATGCCAACTCTGATGCACCCCGAGGATGTGTCGCCTTTCTTTGAACACATCCAAAAGTTCGATCGAACCCAAGGCGGCGACATCATCGAATTTCAATACCGGATGAGGCACAGAAACGGCGAATGGCGGTGGATGCACAGTTGGGATACCGTATTTCTCAGAACAAATGACGGTAAACCCAAACAACTTCTCGGCACGGCTAATGATATCACAGACCGCAAAGAGGCCGAAGAAAAACTGCTAGCGTCGCAGCAAAGAATCTCATTTTTATTGCAGCAAACGCCGATCGCAGTGATCGAGTTAAACCTGAATTTAGAAATTATCACTTGGAATCCGGCGGCGGAAGCTATTTTTGGCTACAGCGAGGCCCAAGCGAAAGGGAGAGTCGCCACCGATTTGATCGTACCTGAAAGCTGCCGCCAACAAGCATCTAAGATTTTCGATCGCGGCTTGAGTGCCAAATCTAGCGAGACTTCCGAAAATCTGACCAAAGATGGCAGAATTATCATCTGCGAGTGGTACAATACTCAGCTAATTGACGAAAACGGCAAAGCGATCGGTACCGCTTCAATGGCTGTAGATATTACCGAACGCAAGCAAGCAGAAACCGAACTGCAAGAAAGTGCTTTGCGGCAAAGAGCGATCGCCCGCATTATTGAAAGAATGCGGCAGACTTTAGATATCCGAGAGATTTTTCAGGCGACAACCCGAGAATTGCGCCAAACCATGAAATGCGATCGAGTTGCCCTTTACCGTTTCAATCCTGACTGGAGCGGCGAATTTGTAGCCGAATCTGTTGACAGCAAGTGGGTTTCTTTCATCCAAGCACAACAAATAGACCCCAACTTCACAGAAGACGCTTTAGAAAGCGAAAATTGCCTAGTCCAAAAATTCGATAGCAGCTCACAAGAAGTCCACGATACCTATTTGCAAGAAACCGAAGGCGGAGCTTACAGCCGAGGTACAACTTATCTTTGTGTCCCAGACATTTACAAGCAAGGATTCCACCCTTGTTACATCCAATTGCTAGAAAGATTTCAAGCCAAATCCTACATTACTGTGCCAATTTTCTGCGGCGAAAAGCTCTGGGGATTGCTAGCATCCTATCAAAATTCAGCTCCCCGCCAGTGGAGCGAAGCTGAAATCAACGTTGCAGTTCATGTAGGCACTCAGCTAGGAGTAGCATTGCAGCAAGCCGAATTGCTCGCCCGCACCCAAAGGCAGTCAATGGAACTGATTAAATCCAAAGAAAACGCCGAAGTTGCCAACCGTGCTAAAAGCCAATTTCTCGCTTCCATGAGTCACGAACTCCGCACACCTCTCAACGCCATTCTCGGTTTTTCTCAAGTCATGGCTCGCAATATTTCTATCACTGCCGAACAAAAAGAATACATAGAAATTATCAACCGCAGCGGCGAACATTTGCTGGAACTCATCAATGATGTTTTGTCAATGTCCAAAATAGAAGCAGGTCAAATTACCATTAATGAAAGTCGCTTCAACCTTTACAACATTCTCAACAGCCTCAGAGAAATGCTGCAACTAAAAGCCAACTCCAAAGGCTTGCAGCTAATCTTTGAAAATCTTGGCAATTTGCCAAAATACATTCAAACAGACGAAGCTAAATTGCGGCAAGTTTTAATTAACCTGCTGGGCAATGCAATCAAATTTACTCAACACGGAATTGTTACTCTGCGCGTCAGCAGCCAAGAAGAAACCAGCGTCACTGAAGAAAATCAATCCCAACTGCTGTTTGAAATTTCCGACACCGGCCCCGGCATTTCCCCCTTGGAACTTCCCACATTATTCAAGCCCTTCGTTCAAACCGAAACAGGTCGAAAATCTATGCAGGGAACTGGGCTAGGATTGCCGATCAGCCAACAGTTTGTCCGGATTATGGGAGGTGATATCTCTGTGGAAAGTCAACTCGGTCAAGGCACAACTTTCACGTTTAATATCCAGGTTAAGTTAGTCACAGAAAGCGACGAACAAGAAAAATCGGCGGCAAAACAAGTTATTGCTTTAGAAGCTGGACAGCCAATTTATCGGATATTAATAGTTGAAGATGTAGCGGAAAATCGCCAACTGCTGCTTAAGCTGCTCGCACCGCTGGGATTTGAACTCCGCGAAGCAACTAACGGTCAAGAAGGAATTGCTTTGCACTCAACTTGGAAGCCGCACCTGATCTTAATGGATATGCTGATGCCAGTAATGGACGGGTATGCAGCAACCAAACTGATCAAGCAAACTCCAGAAGGAAAAGAAACCATAATTATTGCCCTGACTGCTAGTGCTTTTGACGAGCAGCGGCACATAATTTTGTCTGCTGGTTGTGATGATTTCATTTGTAAACCGTTTCGGGAAGAGGTACTATTTGAAAAGATAGCTCATCACCTGAACCTGCGGTATATTTATGAGGAAGAAAACTCATCTACTTCTGGTTTAGCACCGAAACTGCTGAAAAGTTTGACAGCGGAGGATTTGAGTGTAATGCCCACAGACTGGGTGGTGGATTTGTACCAAGCAGCACTTTGCGTTGACGACAATCGCATTCTCGGACTGATCGAGCAAATTCCCGAAACTGAGGCAAATCTCGCTCAAGCTTTAACAGATTTAGTCGATAATTTTCGGATAGATATCATTATTGATTTAACTCAATTATATTATGATGAACGACCAGCCACTACCAGCGACTCCTAGAGACATTCTGATCGTTGACGATATGCCGGACAATTTGCGACTTTTATCCACTATGCTAGCATCCCACGGGTATCAAGTCAGGAAGGCTATTAACGGACAACTGGCTCTGCAAGCGGCACAAATGTCTCCTCCCGATCTAATTTTATTAGATATTAATATGCCGAAAATGAACGGCTATGAAGTTTGTCAGCAGTTAAAGTTAAGTGAAAATACTAAAGATATTCCGGTGATTTTTATTAGTGCGCTCGATGACGTGCTGGAAAAAGTTAAAGCTTTTCAAGTAGGAGGGGTAGATTATATTACTAAGCCGTTTCAAGTAGAAGAAGTTTTGGCCCGCGTCGAAAACCAACTTTCATTACGTTCGCTGCAATCGAAACTGCAACAGCAAGCCCGGGAATTGCACGATCGCAATTCGAGATTGCAGGAAGAAATCGCGGAACGGCAGCGGGCTGAAGAATCAATCCGGTTTTTGCTGGAAACGACGCGGGCGATCGGCGAAGCTGTAAACTTTGACTCAGCTTTAGAAGTAATTCTGCACCAAGTTGGCGAAACAATCGGATGGGATTTAGGAGAAGCTTGGATTCCCAATGCAGAAAGAACTTTCCTGGAATCTGCCAGGGGTTGGTATGCGGGCAACGCCAGCATGGACTGGTTCCGCAGGGAAAGCAAAAAACTGACATTTGCCAGGAATATTGGGCTGCCGGGACGAGTTTGGGCATCCAAGCAACCGGAGTGGGTAGAAGATATTACCCAGGGCTACCCGCCTTTTACTCGAAGTCAAATAGCACAAGCAACCGGATTCAAAGCAGCTTTTGGTGTGCCGATTGTGGTAGGCGATGAACTCTTGGTAGTGCTGGTTTTCTTTAAGATTTTGCCCGGCCGGAAAGACGCGCGATTTATAGATGTTTTTGATGCTGTAGGCAGTCAATTAGGTTCTTTGATTCAGCGCAAAAAAGCAGAAGAATTACTGCGGATTGCTGAAGAAAGATATCACAGCATTGTAGAAAATGCGATGGAAGGCATTTTTCAAAGCACGCCTTCAGGAGGCTTTCTCAGCGCTAATCCAGCTTTGGCAAAATTGTACGGTTACGACTCGCCAGCAGAACTGATGTCCTGCATTAAAAATACTTCTCAAGTGTACGTTGAGCCGGAACGCCGCCAGGAATTTGAGGCTGCCATGGATGCACAAAATGCGGTGTTGGGGTTTGAATCTATGGTGTTCCACAAAGACGGTCACCGAATTTGGGTGTCAGAAAATGCCCGAGCTGTTCGGGATGCAAAAGGTGAGCTGATGTATTATGAGGGTACTGTTTCTGACATTACAGAGCGCAAATTAGCGCAAGAACAACTAAAAGTTCAACAGGAACAAAGCGAAAAGTTGCTGTTAAATATTTTACCTAAACCAATAGCAGAACGTTTGAAAGCGGAGCAAACTACAATTGCTGATAGTTTTGGAGAAGTCAGTGTTTTATTTGCTGATATTGTGGGCTTTACTGAACTGTCTGCTAGAATGTCTCCGACGGAGTTGGTAAAAAGATTGAACGTGATTTTTTCGCACTTCGACCAGTTAGCTGAAAAGTACGGTGTGGAGAAAATTAAGACGATTGGTGATGCTTATATGGTGGTTGGGGGATTGCCGACGCCGAGAGATGACCATGCCGAGGCGATCGCCCAAATGGCCTTGGGAATGCAGGCAAAAATAGCAAAGTTGTCAGCCGAGACAGGGGAAAAACTGGCAATTCGCATCGGCATCAATTCCGGGCCGGTGGTGGCGGGAGTGATTGGTGTGAGCAAGTTTACCTATGATTTGTGGGGAGATACGGTGAATGTGGCGGCGAGGATGGAAGTTACGGGATTTTCCGGAAACATTCAAGTTACTGATGTCACTTATGAGCTTTTAAAAGATAAGTATTTGTTTGAGAGGCGAGGCATGATTCCGATAAAAGGTAAGGGGGAGATGATGACTTATTGGTTGCTAGAAAAAAGGTAAAAATAGGGAATGGGGAATGGGGAATAGGGAATGGGGAATAGGGAATGGGGGATGGGGCATTGCTCCGACGCCGCCCCTAAAGAGATGGTGGTGCTATGATGAAAGTAGTTAACGAAAATTTACATTTAGAGCCGTGACTGCACAACAGCTAGTATCTGCAACCAGCTTTGAAAAATTAATTTGGACTTGGAAAGGTCACAAAATCCAATATACCGTCCAAGGCACGGGCCGCCCTCTGATTTTGATTCATGGATTTGGGGCTTCGATCGGGCATTGGCGGCAAAATATCCCCGCACTCGCTGCCGGCGGCTACCGTGTATTTGCGCTGGACTTGTTGGGATTCGGGGCTTCTGGCAAACCCGCCCTGGATTACACCCTGGAATTGTGGGAAGAATTACTCACCGATTTCTGGGCGGATTTGGTACAGGAACCGGCGGTATTTGTCGGAAATTCGATCGGCGCTTTGCTGAGTTTGATGGTAGTCGCCAACCATCCAGAAATATCAGCCGGCGGTGTCTTAATCAACTGTGCCGGCGGGCTCAACCACCGTCCAGAAGAACTTAGTTTTCCGCTGGGATTAGTGATGGGGACTTTTGCTAAATTAGTTCGATCGCCCGTCATCGGCCCCTTTGTCTTCAACAACATCCGCCAAAAACACCGCATCCGCAACACCCTGCGCCAAGTCTACAGCAATCGGGAAGCCATCACCGACGAACTCGTAGAACTCCTCCACGCGCCCTCCTGCGAGCCCGGAGCTCAACAAGTATTTGCCTCGATTCTCACGGCCCCAGCAGGCCCTCAACCGTCGGAATTGCTGCCTCATGTCGATCGTCCGTTATTGGTACTTTGGGGCGCAGACGACCCCTGGACGCCCATTGCCGGTAGCCAGATTTACCAAGAATTGGCCGCCAACGGTAAACCCGTCAAATTTGTCTCAATTCCCAACACGGGCCACTGTCCCCACGACGAGCGGCCAAATGAGGTCAATCATCTGATTTTGGACTGGATGCTGCCATTGAAGTAAAATTTTTGTGGTGAATGCAAGGAAAGAGCGATCGCGCCCAACCCTTGCATTTCCTCGGTTATGCGTCCCTCCACTGCATCAAAATCCGGGCTGCGGCCGACTCAAAAAAAAACTTTTGTAAAAAGTATTGACACCCCCGGCAGACTCAGTTATATTGATGGACGTGTGAGGAGCGAACCAGTAAGAGCACCGAGACGAAACACGGCCAGTCGTCGGTGCTCTTTCTGTTGAAAAGCATTTTTTAAAGTTTTCAATTATCCCTTCAATTCTTCCTTCGCGTTCTTAGCGTCTTCTTGCTTTCGTTAAATAAATACTCTATGGTTCGTAGTGAGGACTTCAGTCCTCTAAATTTATGAGGACTGAAGTCCTCACTACGAACCACCGCATTCCGAAAATTATTATTGCTAGAAATATCAGCTCGCGCCCAAAACAAATTGTGCGATCGCCGCTGCCACCCCATCTTCCTCCACATCCGGCGCCACCCAATTAGCACCAGCCTTCACCGCATCAGGAGCATTCCCCATCGCCACGCCCACACCCGCGTAGGAAATCATTTCTAGATCGTTAAAATTGTCGCCGATCGCCATCACATTCGCCGCCTGCAAACCCAAAATTTCCTCCGCCAAATACTGCACCGCAGCTCCCTTATTCGCCAAAGGATGGGTAGCTTCAAAAAAAGTAGCAACGGATCGAGTCAAATAAAGCTCCGCAGGCGTGTATCGCTCCCGCATACTGATGAGCAAGCCGTCGAGTACCACCGGATTCTTGCACAAAGCCAAAACTTTCGTCGGTTCCCCCGGAATATCTCGCCGCAAATCTTTAATGACATTTGGTTCAATGCCCGATCGATCGGCATAAAGTCGGGTAGCTGCGGTAATTTCCGGCACGTAAAGTTTATCGTCAATGTAGAAATGGATCGATAGGAGCGATCGCAAATCCGGTGCTTCAAAATGCTCTAAAACTTCCAAAGCCGTTTGTTTCGACAGCGGCAAGTGTCGCAGCCGCTTTTGACTCGCGACATCTTGAATCCAGGCGCCCTGATAGCAAATCAGCGGCAGAGTTGAGCCGATGTCTGAGTGGAAACGCAAAGCTGACTGGTACATCCTGCCCGTAGCGACGGCCACTTTCACTCCCCGCGACTTGGCTGCCAAAATTGCCTGCTTCACCGGTTCTCGGATCTGATTTGATAAACCTGCGATCGTGCCGTCGATATCCACTACCAGTAGTTTAATGTCTGCGGTGCCAAATGCGCGATCGGTCGCAGTAGCTGGATTTGAGGCAGTTATATTCTGCATGGTTTTTAGATTTTACCTGTTGAGTTGCACGCACCAGTTTATTTTGACACTGCCGGGATAGCAAAGTGTCACTTCTGATTTTTTGAATACTAGAATATAGATAAGTGAGTAAACGAAAAAACATATCGAGAATCAGCCTGTAAAGGCGACTTTATCTAAGATATATAATAGCCGCCAGTGTACTGCCGTAAAAACCGCCCTCGACCTCCGCTCTGTATTTTTACTTAAAATTACCCTGTTAAAAAAAAGCAACAGTACCCAATATAGCGGTTCTCAAAAAAGTGAGGTATGCTTGCGTGCCCTAGGCCCTAGGCCCTAGGCCCTAGGCCCTAGGCCCTAGGCCCTAGGCCCTAGGCCCTATTCCCAGTCGTCCGCGAATATGAGAGCTTGAAAAGCTATATGTCAACCATTCTGTCATCATTTATTCCCACTTGTTCAATTCTTTAATCTAAAATTTAAAATCTAAAATCCTATAACCCTACTTTTAAAGCCAGCCCCCAAACAGCATGATTAACATTCCCGGATACCGCATTGACGAACAGCTTTATACAAACCCTCACACAGTTATTTATCGAGGAATCCAGCTTGACGAACAAAAACCCGTTATCCTCAAAACTCTCACGCCAATCTACCCTACACCGGCGCAAATAGCCCAAGTCCTGCACGAATATGAAATTCTTAAAAATGTGAATTGCCCAGGAATAGTCAAGCTTTACAAACTCGAAAAATACAATCACTTTCCGGTTTTAATTTTAGAAGATTTTGGCGGTATTTCCCTCAAAGAATTTCTCGGCAACAACCAGCTAGAGTTACAACAATTTCTGCAAATAGGCATAAAACTAGCAGAAACTCTCGGCCAACTCCACGAACACCACATCATCCACAAAGATATTAAACCCAGCAATATTATTGTCAATAGTTCGACGGGGGATGTCAAGATTGCTGATTTTGCGATCGCCTCCCTGCTACCGGGCGAAAACCCCGCCCTGGCCCACCCCAATTTACTCGAAGGCACCCTCGCCTATATGTCTCCCGAACAAACGGGGCGCATGAATCGGGCGATCGACTACCGCACCGATTTTTATTCTTTAGGCGTCACTTTTTATGAAATGCTCTGCGGCGAATTGCCTTTTAGTGCCACAGATCCGATGGAATTAGTACACTGCCATATTGCTAAAACCCCTGTTTCTCCTGGCGAAAATAGAAAGCAGAAAGTCAAAGGCAGCATCAATCAAACAGAAAGCGACGACATTCCCCAAGCCCTTGACGATATCGTAATGAAGCTATTAGCAAAAACTGCAGAAGACAGGTATCAAAGTGCTTTCGGAATTTTGTACGACTTAGAACAATGTCTCGGTCAACTGCAAACAACAGGCGAAATTTCTCACATCACCCTCGGCGAACAAGATCGATCGAGTCACCTGCAAATTTCCCAAAAAATTTACGGGCGAGAAGCCGAAGTTAATCTGCTTCTCAATACCTTGGATCGCATGAAGCGGGGCAATACAGAAATCCTGCTCATTTCCGGTTCTGCCGGTCTGGGAAAATCGTGGCTCGTCTATGAAATTAACCAACCCATCGTGCGGAAAAACGGGTATTTTATAGACAGCAAATTTGAGCAATTCAAGCGCGATATTCCCTACGCTTTTTTGCTCCAAGCTTTTCAAGACTTGTTGCGGCAAATCCTCACAGAAACAGCCGCCAAAGTCCAAGTTTGGAAAGAACAAATTTTAAATTCTCTCGGTAGCAACTGCCAAGTCATTATTGAAGTTATTCCCGAAGTAGAACTGATTGTCGGGTCGCAGCCTTCTGTGCCAGATTTAGGATCAAATGAATCTCAAAATCGCTTTAATTTAGTATTTCAAAAATTCATCCGCATCTTTACTCAAAAAGCACACCCGCTGGTAATTTTCCTCGACGACTTGCAGTGGATTGATTCAGCCTCGCTCAAGTTAATCCAACTGCTAGCAACTGACATCGCCAGCCAATACTTATTAATAATCGGAGCCTATAGAGAATCAGAAGTAGAGGCAAATCATCCTGTAATGCTGGCGGCAGAAACAATTAGGAAAGCAGGCGGGAATGTAAGTACGCTCGCCCTTTCGCCTTTAGATATTAACAGCGTCAATCAATTCGTCGCGGATACTCTGAACTGCCCGCCCGAAAAATCGCTACCTTTGGCACAATTGCTGTTTCACAAAACCGGAGGAAATCCCTTTTTTTTAACTCAATTGCTGAAGTCTCTTTACTCCCAAAAATTGCTACAATTTAAATTTGTATCCTCTAAAAATCCGGGCGATCGAGCCGAACCTCACTTGTCTGACTTTGCCGAACAAATCCCAGAACACCCTGTAAAAAAATGCAAAATCACAGGCGAGTGGCAGTGGGACATTGAGCAAATACAAGAAATAGGAATAACTGACAATGTTGTGGAATTAATGATAGACAACATTCAGAAACTTTCAGGTAATACGCAGGAACTGCTAAAATTAGCCGCTTGTATAGGCAACAAATTTGATTTAGCAATTCTCTCCCAAATCAGCGAACAACCTCTGACTTCCGCAGCAACAGACCTCTGGGATGCACTTGAGTCCGGTCTGATTTTGCCCCTGAATAACGCTTACAAAATTCCGATCGCACTAGCAGCAAGCACAGGCTTAACAGACCAAATATCTAGAGACGTTACAGATGAGTTGTCCCTGCCAGTTGCTGATGCTGGTAGCGCGACTTATAAATTTTTGCACGAGCGAGTTCAGCAAGCAGCTTACGCTTTAATATCCGAATCTCAGAAACAAGAAACCCATCTCAAAATCGGCAGATTCCTGCTGCAAAACGCGCCTCCAGAACAATTAGAAAACCATATTTTCGATCTAGTCAACCAACTAAATGCGGCCCAACCAATCATCAGCAGTGAATTAGAAAAAAATCATTTATGTAAATTAAATTTAATGGCGGGCCGCAAAGCAAAAGCCAGTGCAGCTTACGAACTCGCTGTCAAATATTTAGCCGCAGGTATTGCATTGCTTCCCTCGGAAAGTTGGCAAGCCGACTACGACTTGACTCTTGCACTCTACGAGTCAGCAGCAGAAGCAGCTTACCTGAATACAGATTTTGAACAAATGGAAAAGTGGGCAGAAATTGTCCTGGAACACGCCAAAAATGAATTAGACAAAATCAAAGTTTTTGAAATCAGAATCACAGCTTGTGCGATGCAAACCCAACTGCAACAAGCGGTAACAATTGGTAGGGAAGCACTCACAATGTTAGGAATAAACTTTCCAAAATCGCCAACTCCCCTCCACATTCAGCAAGCACTTACCAAAACCTCAGCTTATTTAACAGGAAAAAAGATAGAAGATTTAATTGACTTGCCAGTGATGACCAATCCGCGCAAATTAGCAACTATGCGCGTGCTTTCCAGTATGTTGTCACCTACCTCGATCGTTGAACCCGTACTGTTGCCCCTGATTGTCTGCGAGCAAGTTAATTTATCTATCAACTACGGAAATTCTGCTTTTTCTGCCTTCGGTTATGCTAATTACGGAGCAATTTTAAAAGGAATAGTTAGAGATATTGAATCGGGCGAGCGATTTGGTCAATTAGCGTTAAATTTGATCGATCGGCTAAATGCTTTAGAATTCAAAAGCAAGACTCTTAATTTAGTTGCCTTCATTTTGATGCACGGCAAACATCACGTTAAAGATACTTTACCTCTGTTAGAAGAAGCCTATCAAAGCGCGCTCGAAAATGGTGATTTAGAATCGGTTGGATATTCTGCCGTAAATATTTGTCAGTCCTTGTATTTTATTGGTCAAGAATTGCCGCAACTGGAACGAAAAATGGTAAATTACAACCATTTGCTATTTCAACTAAAGCAAGAAACGGTATTGACTTGGAATCAAATATATTGGCAAACAGTTTTGCAATTGATGGGGAAAATGGAAAGCCCCGACATTTTATTACGTGAAGCTTACAGCGAAAAAACATTATTGCCGCTGCTGTTGAAAGTTAACGATCGAGTGGGACTTCAAACTTTTTACTTACAGAAATTAATATTAGCCTATTTATTTGGCAATGTCGAGCTGGCGCTAGAAAATGCAGCGCAAGCCGAATTTTATTTAGACGGAGTTGTGGGGTTTATTAATGTTCCTGAATACCATTTTTATGATTCTCTAGCCCGACTCGCAGCATATCCATCGGCAACAAAAGAGGTACAAGGAGAGCATCTTTTTTACGCAAACACCAACCTAAAAAAAATGCAAAAAAAAGCACTTTCTGCGCCGATGAACCTCCAGCACAAATGTGACTTGATTGCCGCTGAAAAAGCTCGAATATTGGGAGATATTGTGAGAGCAATGGAATATTACGACTCCGCCATTGCTGGAGCGCAAACAAACGGATACATACAGGTACAAGCACTAGCAGCAGAATTGGCAGGAGCATTTTATTTATCGATTGGACGAGAAAGAATTGCGAAAACTTACTTGACAGAAGCGCGTTATTGCTATCAGCGCTGGGGAGCTAAAGCAAAAGTAGCGCATTTAGAATCAAAATACTCGCAGTTGCTGACTTCACCCTCGATTTCAACTAATATCGAAACTCACAAATCTACGAGTAGCGCTTGCACTACGAGCGACAGTGCAGGCGTGCTAGACTTGACAACAGCAGTAAAAGCATCGCAAACCTTAGCGGGCGAAATAGTTCTAGACAAACTGCTGGCAAAACTGATGAAAATTGTTATTGAAAATGCCGGGGGACAAAAAGGCTTTTTAATACTAGAAAAATCTGGTCAATGGGTGATTGAAGCATCAGGTTCTGTAGATGTGGATCGCGTTGCTGTCATGCAATCAATTCCCATAGATTTTGTTGAAAAGGATCGAGAAGTAACTTTGCTGGCAGTTTCTGTTGTCAACTACGTCGCCCGTACCCAGGAAAGTATAGTTTTAAATGATGCCACCCGCGAAGGACAATTTACTCGCGCACCTTATATAATTGCGGTTCAACCTAAATCAATTCTTTGCACTCCCTTAATCCATCAAGGCAAACTCAGTGGCATTTTATATTTAGAAAACAATCTGACTACAGGCGCTTTTACGCCAGACAGGTTGGAAATATTAAAACTGCTGTCTTCTCAAATTTCTATCTCGATCGAAAACGCCCAGCTTTACACGAATTTGCAGCAATTCAATCAGAATCTTGAAAACTTAGTACAGCAGCGTACCTCCGAATTGTCCCAAACTCTAGAAGACCTAAAATCGGCTCAAAATAAACTGGTAGAAGCGGAAAAAATGGCAGCCCTCGGAGGGTTGGTTGCAGGTGTTGCTCACGAAATCAATACTCCCATCGGCATCGGTATCACCGCCGCCTCGCTACTGGCGGAAAAAGTCACAAAATTTTTGGATCTTTACAGCAAGGGTCTAATTAAACGATCTGAGCTAGAAAAATTCCTGGATACGGCGCTGCAAAGCAGTAATATGATCTTATCCAACCTCACGCGGGCGGCAGATTTGATTCACAGTTTTAAAGAAGTGGCTGTAGATCAGTCGAGCGAATTAAAACGCACGTTTAACGTAAAAAATTATCTAGAGGAGATTTTGACATCCTTAAGCGCCAAACTCAGAAGAACTAAGCACAAAGTAGAGATTAAGTGCGATGAAAATATTGTACTGGACAGTTACCCCGGTGTGTTCTCTCAAATTGTGACAAATCTGGTGTTGAATTCCGTAATTCACGCTTACGATGGAGAAGATGGGGGCATTCTGGCGTTTGATTTGAAACTTGAGGGCGATCGGCTAATATTTGAATATGCCGATAACGGCAAAGGAATTACCCCAGAAAATCTCAGTAAAATTTTTGAACCGTTTTTTACCACGAAAAGAGGTCAGGGCGGCACCGGATTGGGACTGCACATTATTTACAACCTCGTCACCCAAAAACTCAAAGGCACAATTCGCTGCGAAAGTCAAGTAGACAAAGGCACCAGATTTATGATGGAATTTCCCGCTAAAGGAAGGATTTAGTTATTATACTGTCAGTTTTAATATCATTCTATTTGGGAGAACGATAAATGTCAGAAGCTAGTAAAAATGTGTTGGCTGCGGGCGATGACGAATTAATAGTGGCGGGCGACGATGAATTAATCTTTGCCGACGAAGACGAGGCGGAAGACGAGCCGATTGCAGGCAGTTGGAAAATATTGATTGTAGACGATGAAATAGAAATTCATAATATTACAAAACTCGCTTTAAATGAATTTATATTTGAAAACAAACTGATCGCCTTTATCAGCGCTTACTCAGGCAAAGAAGCCAAAGAAATAATCGAATCCAATCCAGACATAGCCTTGATTTTACTCGATGTAGTCATGGAAACAGAAGAGGCAGGCTTGGAAGTAGTAAAATACATCCGCGATATTTTAGACAATCAAGTAGTACGGATTATTTTGCGAACCGGACAGCCGGGACAAGTGCCAGAAGATGTAGTAATTGTCAGCTACGATATTAATGATTACAAAACTAAAACTGAACTAACAAACAAAAAGTTATTTACCACGGTAGTGACAGCACTCAGAGCATTTCGCGCCCTGACTCAAATCGAAGCCAGCAAAAGTGAACTAGAAAAAATAGCAGCAGCGTCAGCGCGCTTTGTACCCAGAGAATTTTTGAAATTTCTCCAAAGAGAAAGCATAGTTGATGCCAGATTGGGAGACTCTGTACAGGCAGAAATGACGATTATGTTTGCTGATATTCGTTCATTTACAAGTTTGTCAGAGAGTATGTCTCCCCGAGAAAATTTTGAATTTCTCAACTCTTACTTAAGCCGAGTAGGCCCAGTTATCCGCCAGTATAGCGGTTTTATAGATAAATATATTGGTGACGGGATTATGGCTTTATTTCCTAACTGTGCTGAAGATGCTGTGCAAGCAGCAATAGAGATGCAGCAGCAAGTTAAAATTTATAACAAACACAGGCAAAATTGTGGATACAAACCTATTTCGATAGGGATTGGCTTGCATACTGGAACTTTAATGTTGGGTACTATTGGCGAAGCGGAACGGATGGAAAGTACGGTCATTTCTGATGCTGTAAATTTAGCCTCTAGGGTGGAAGGATTGACAAAGCTTTACGGAGTTGGTATTGTTGCTAGCGTTCAGACTTTGTGCAGGATTGACGACCCCCAGCATTATAAGTGCCGATTTCTCGATCGCGTTCAAGTAAAAGGAAAACAAGCGCCGGTGGCTGTGTTTGAGATTTATGACGGCGACTCGGATATAATGATCGAGCTAAAAGGAAAAACCCAAACTGATTTTGAACAGGGCATTTTTTTTCACTACCAGCAGCAATTCGCGCAAGCGAGGCAAATGTTTCTGCGTGTCTTGCAAGTGAATAAGTATGATAAGGCTGCATTGTTTTATGCAGAACGCTGCGATATGTTGATGAAGAATGCTCTAATTATGACTCTGGAAGGGATAGAGATATAGGGGATGGGGAATGGGGAATGGGGCATGGGGCATGGGGCATTGGGCATTGGCGATTGGTGATAATAACTAATGACTAATGACTAATGACTAATGACTAATGACTAATGACTAATGACTAATGACTAATGACTTACTTATGCGCTTAAAATCTCTTGATGTTTTTCGCGGAATTGCGATCGCCTCAATGATTCTAGTGAACAACCCCGGCAGTTGGAAACAGGTGTATCCGCCGCTAGATCACGCAGAATGGCACGGGTGCACCCCGACAGACTTGGTATTTCCCTTTTTTCTGTTCATCGTTGGCTGTGCGATGTCCTTCTCGCTGTCAAAATATACTGAAACTACTACAAAAATAGAAACAAATATTTATTGGCGAATTGCGCGGCGGGCGGCGATTTTATTTGTATTAGGATTGCTGTTAAATACGTCTTCGATCGCCCTTGACGTACTTTTGAACGGCGCCCCGATCGCAAATTTCGGTAAAATCAGGATTATGGGAGTCTTGCAGCGGATCGGTTTAGCGTATTTGATTAGTGCGATCGCGATTCTCAACCTTTCCCCCCGCCATCAAAAACTGCTCGCTGTGGCGGTGCTTTTGGGCTATTGGGGCGCATTGCTCGTATTTGCTGTAGGGGGGTACAGCGCCTACGAACTAACGCCGGAGGGATATTTGGGTGGATATGTCGATCGGCTAATTCTCGGCAGCCAACACCTGTACAAAGGTGGCCCCTTCGATCCAGAAGGATTGTTGAGTACCTTACCAGCCAGCGTAACAGTTTTGCTCGGGTACTTTACAGGAGAGTGGCTGCGCGTGCAGCCCATCAAAACCCGCACGAGTTTAAATTTAGTAATTAGTGGATTGTGTTGCTTAGTAATTGGTCATTTGTGGGGATTTTCATTTCCGATTAACAAACAACTGTGGACGAGTTCCTATGTAGTTTTTACTGCTGGTTGGGCGTTGCTATTGCTAGCAGCTTGCTACGAAACAATAGAAGTGCGAAAGTGGAAATGGGGCTGGCCGTTTGAAATCATGGGATTGAATGCAATTTTCTTGTTTGTCGCCTCCGGTATTGTCGCCAGACTTTTGTTGAAAACCCATATCGGCACTGGTAAAACTGCTCCAACAACCTACAGTTGGATTTATGAAAATTGGTTTGTGCCTTGGGCTGGGCCGTTGAATGGTTCTCTGGCTTTTGCGGTGACGGCGGTGTTGTGTTGGTGGTTAATTTTGTATGGAATGTACCGACGTGGTTGGATGATTAAAATTTGAATTGTGGATTCTTTAACAAGTAGGTTTGTTGGCAAGTGATGAACGCGACTTGACAGTCAAAAGCTGTTTGTAGTATAATATTTGTATATTAGTTTACGGTTTTTAACGTGGACATTCTAATTGAGTCAACAAGGAAATTTGAGAAAGATATTGCGCTGCTAAATGAAGATGAGAAAGCCGCTATAATTCAAAAAATTAATTATTGTGCCAGCATTTTTCCTACTCAAAAATCAAATGTATATCGCAAGCTGCGTCGTCTCCCGCTATCGTCAGACCTGAATGGTTACGAATCTTCGCTTTATACGCTACGAATTTCTCAAAAACTCAGAGTGGTTTTGGCGGTTGACGAAGACCCAATTTTTGGGCAAGCTATTTTTACTCTTTTTCGAGCAGTTCTACACGACGAACTCGATCGAGCATATAACGATGTAGCAGAGTCTCTGTATCAAGACCTACTTCAGCGCGATCGAGAAACTGCCTAGATATCATCAGTCATGTCTAAATTAATGTTTTTACATAAGACAGCTAAGGAGAAGAAACAATGATACAGCCAGTGATTTTAGAAAAATTAGAAGAACTCCCAGAGTCGTTTCATACAGAGGTGCTTCATTACATCGAGTTTTTGATTGAGAAGTACGCTCAAAAATCTCCTCAAGAAAAACAGAAAAAAAAGCGTCGTGTTGCAGGAACGATGCAAGGAATGTTTGTTCTGCCACTGTCTGATGACTTTGATGATCCGCTTGAGGATATGAAGGAATATAGGTCAGCCCCGATCGAGCGATCGCACTTCTCGCCACGATCCGATCGCCACATCACAACCTTGACTGATGTCCGCTTCCTCAAGATCGATCGCCCGCACGATCGGAAATCCGATCGCCCGCCCGACACATTTTCCACAAATTAACAGCCCAACCCCGCCGAACTCAAGGATTTTAGCGATTTGTCGATCGCCCGCCACCGCACCCTAACTATAAATGAACCCAAATCGCTAAAATAAAAAAAAGATACGTAAGAGGCAGGCCCGTTCAATGATCCCAACAGTTATAGAACAATCCGGTCGCGGTGAACGCGCCTTTGACATTTACTCGCGACTCCTGCGCGATCGCATCGTCTTCTTGGGCCAACAGGTTGACTCCGACTTAGCCAACCTGATCGTAGCCCAATTGCTATTTTTAGACGCCGAAGACCCGGAGAAAGATATTTACCTCTATATCAACTCCCCCGGCGGATCGGTAACAGCAGGTATGGGCATTTTTGACACGATGAACCACATCCGCCCCGACATTTGCACTATTTGTCTCGGTTTGGCCGCCAGCATGGGCGCTTTCCTGCTGAGTGCGGGCGCTAAAGGCAAGCGGATGAGTTTGCCTCACTCCCGGATTATGATCCACCAACCCCTCGGCGGAGCTCAAGGACAAGCTACCGATATTGAAATTCAGGCGAAAGAGATTTTGTACCACAAACAGCGCCTGAATCAATTTTTGGCAGATCATACCGGTCAGCCGCTTTCCCGCATTGAAGAAGATACCGAACGCGATTTCTTCATGTCGGCTGAAGAAGCAAAGGACTATGGTTTAGTCGATCAAGTGATCGATCGCCGTCCTTCTGCTAGCCGCCCGATCGCCGCTGTGGCGTAAATAGTCCTAGACGCACGGGTAGTCAGAAACCGGGTTTTTTGCGAAAATCCTTCGTTGTAGTCCACAGATTAAGTAAAAAACCCGGTTTCTTTGGCCTCAATGCGTCCAGGACTGGTAAATTAAAAATTAAAAATGGAGAATATTTCCCTATTTTTAATTTTTAATTTTTATTAACCGCTCAATTACTGTTAGTAAAACCAGTTTATAGTGATTCACTAAAGTCCCCAAGAAAGAAGGACTGAAGTCCTCACTACAAACCTGTTTTCATGACTAAAGTCCGCAAGAAAGAAGGACTGAAGTCCTCACTACGAACCTATTTTCAGGACTACATTCCCTAAGCAAGAAGGACTGAAGTCCTCACTACGAACCTATTTTCAGGACTAAAGTCCGTAAGAAAGAAGGACTGAAGTCCTCACTACAAACCTGTTTTCATGACTAAAGTCCGCAAGAAAGAAGGACTGAAGTCCTCACTACAAACCTGAAGGACTAAAGTCCTCACTACAAACCTATTTTCCTGATTTTCAGGGTAAAGATTCGAGATATTGCAGGAAGTCGAACAATTCTTCTCTATTTAAGAAATGTCGCGCTTCTTTGCCGTAACCTTGTTTGAGATAATCTTTTCCTTGGTTGGCTGTCCATCCCAACCTCTTGATTTCTTCGGTGGTTCTGCTGTAAATTTCCAGATATTCTAGGAAATCTGCCAACTGTTCGCTAGCAAGTTCTCTCTGCGATGACTTGCCATAATTTTGTTCGAGACAGTCGGTTTCCTGTTTTTTTGTCCATCGCAGCCGTTTGAGGATGGCGTCTATTTGGGCGATCGTATCAGAATCATCTTCGATCGCATCGCTGGGAATTCCTACCGCGATCGGTTGCGATTCCCGGACTTCGGCCGCACCCTGGGACAGTTCGCGATCGCTTTGAGGCGGCACTTCCAATTCTGGAAGCGGTTCCCCGTAGCTGGAAGACAGCCAAGCGTCCGAGTCTAACTGCTTCGGTACAAATCCCACAGCCGGAGGTAAATCGACTTTTGGCGGCAAAGGTTCCGCTACAGGTGCGATCGGCTCTTGATTTAATTTCGCTTCTGTATTGACAAAATTGCTTTGATGTGGTAATTCAACTTTGTCTGGAACAGGCATTTCTAAAACCGGAAGCGGAGCAAGGGCTGGCCCAACGGGAACGGGAACAGCGGGAGCCGGAGGGGGCGCTATGGGAACGGGAACAGCAGCAGCAGCAACCGGAGCCGGAGCCGGAGCCGGAGCCGGAACGGGAACAGCAGCAGCAACCGGAGCCGGAGCAGCATCAAATGCGAGGACAGCCATCGCTCGCGATCGGGCGCGGTCTTCAGCCTCTTCAACAGACTCAGCAGCAGACATACCAGTAGCGAGAGTTTTGCCGTCAACCTGAACCAGACAGCGAACCACAAACTTACCGTGATGAATAGTCAGCAACTCACAGATTAACTGTCCAGCGGGATAAAGGGCGCGAAATTCAGCAAACATAATTTTTTTACCCCGAAACCAGAAGGGGCTGATGACTTAAGTTTAGTACAACCCACAGAAAACAATTTTCTGAAAGCACATATTCAACATACAATAAATGAAAGGTGAATAATGCGCGCAACCTTTCACGCCATTAAACCCTATCCCACATCCGGCAGTTTAAGCTAACAAGCACCGGGCGTCATTTCTACCTATAGGAGATGACACAGCAACTAGGCAAAAGTAGTAAAAGTCTCCGGTTTTGTGTACCTTGCACTTTCTACAGCACAGATTGCTCCCTACCCTGAATTGCACTTCCGTCCGCAAGGGCAGAGTGCTTGCAAAAACAGGGGCATTTCTTGCGGCGAGCTACTAGCAATTTTGCCTAATCGTTGGTAAAATCTTTGGCTTTAGCAAAAGGCAAGAGGCACTTCAAAAAGAAGAAGAAAGCAGGAAAAAGGCAGAAGGAAAAAGGCAGGAGGCTCAAATGCAAATTTTCTCCCTCTGCATCTCTCCATCTCCCGATCCAAGACTCAACCAGTCGCTTTCAGCATTTCCGTCATCTTTTAAGAACCGACAGGGGCTTTCTACTTCGCCAAGAGCTCGGTGCTGCAAGCCAAAAGCAAAGGAACCAATGCTAAAAAATTGTCTTGGGGAATAGGGTATGGGGCATTTGTCTGCACCATTATCTGTCATTTGCAGGCAGACAGCAGACAATTAGCGACTGCCGGTGTGGGGGAAAAATCTGAAAAAATCCCCGCGCAGGGGTAGCACAGACTGTGTTTGCGTTTCCACCTACTAACCCGCGCATTTGTTGGGAAGCAGGCACAGCGAGGGCAAGAAAGGGTGCGGCTGATTTCGCCAAAGTTAGACTAATTGCTGGAAACAAGAGGATCGATCGCTACATGGAATTTTCTATCGCTGCACTGCTGGCAAATTTTACAGAAGACAAATTAGTGGCTCCCAAAGCACTAGAAAAAAAACTCGACTGCAATGATGAAACCAGTCAACTCAAACTTCAAATCGCATTAGAAGCTCTAGAGAAAATTGGCATATTAGTCAAAGACAAAGGCCGCTACCGTCGAGTAGCTGAAGATGACGTAGTAGAAGCAAAACTCCGCTGTTCGAGCAAAGGATTTTGCTTTGCAATTCAAGATGCGGAAGGCTCAGAAGACGTTTACGTGCGGGAAAGTCACCTCTCGACAGCTTGGAATGGCGATCGAGTTTTAGTCAAAATCATCAAAGAAGGCAGCCGCCGCCGATCGCCCGAAGGCGAAGTCATGCTCATCCTCGAACGCGCCAACCCCTCGGTACTCGCGCGAGTCAAGCAAACCGCCACCCCCACCGGCCGCGTCAGCTACAGAGCAATTCCCCTGGACGATCGCCTGTTGTTTGAACTAGACTTGCTCGCCAATGGTACAAATCTCCAAGATGCGATCGACCATTTAGTACACGTCGAAGTCAAACGCTATCCCCTCGGCACCCACCGCCCAGTCGGCAAAGTAGTACAGGTACTCGGTTCCGACGCCGAAGCCGCCGACGACCTCGACATCGTATGCTGCAAGCACGACTTGCCGCGCTCCTTCCCCGCAGCCGTCATCAAAGCAGCCGAAAATTTGCCCAGCAAAGTCAAAAAAACCGACATCAAAAAACGGCTAGATTTGCGGAACATCTTGACTGTTACCTTCAGCAGAAATGAACCGATAGAAACCAACGGCGAAAATGATGCCCCGAAAACTCAGCAGGAAAGTTTCTCAGACGACGCAACCGAAAACGAGTTTGACCCCACCTCATTCCTCTCAGATCCGCCAATAGAACACGCATTGTCGATCGAAAGCCTAAAGTCCGGCGGCTGGCAAGTTGGAATCCACGTCACCGACGCCGCCGAGTACGTACAGCCCGAAACCCCCCTAGACCGCGAAGCCCGCAAACGAGGCACAGCAGCCCATTTGGGAGAAAAAATCATCGCCGTACTGCCAGAACTCCTCAACGAGCGCTGCTCCCTGGTGCCAGACACCGAACGGCTGGCATTCAGCATCATGCTCACCCTAGACCCATCAGGAGAACTCCTAGAATACGAAATTCAAACCAGCGTCATTCAAGTTGACTACCAGCTCAGCTACCTTGAAGCTCAAGCAATTCTAGAAGCAGGCCCCGATGCCGAAGTTCATCCTTTGTCCAGCGCCCTCCGTCCTTTCCTCGATCGCATATCCGATGCCTCAAAGGCTGCCAGACAGGCGAGGTTCAAGCGGGGAGCTTTTGAACTAAATTTGCCCGACGCTAACTCTCACTTCGACGACGAAGGCGAATTAGGAGCTTTTGCAACTGCTCCCGCCGCCCAGTCGGCCGTCTCGGAGTTGGTCGTACTTGCCAACGAAGCTGTCGCCACCCACCTGCAAGCCTTGGGAGTCCCAGCAATCTACCGCGTCCAACCGATGCCAGATCCGGCAGACATTCAAGAGTTCATCAAACTCTCCAACAACCTCGGAGGCGAACTGTATCTCGAAAACGAAGAAGAAGTTCTGCCCTTCGACTTCCAGCGATTTACCCAGCAGTTTGCCGGCCTCAAGTCCGAAAGAGTTCTCACCTACCTGCTGGAAGACACGATGAAGCCCGCTGTTTACAGCACAACTCCCAAGCCGCACTTCGGTTTGGCGCTGCCAGACGGCTACACGCGCTGCACTTCGCCGCTTGGACGCTACGCCGATTTACTGGTGCTGCGGGTGTTGCACGCTGTGTTAGAGCAAGGCCGCAGCAGCCGCACAACTCGGGCTAAGGAAAAAGTCAACCTGCACCATTCCTCCTGTCACGGTCAAATTACTTGGAATGTCCTGCCGCCAGACTTGCACCACGAATTTGAGACGGAGTTTGCTGCGGCGGTGGTACACCTGACGGAACGCGAAAGGGTTGCTGAGGATGCCGAAAGCGATTTGCAGGGATTGAAGAAAACTGGATTGATGAAAGAGCGCACCGGTCAAACTTTCCAAGGTTTGATTACAGGGGTGCAGTCTTACGGTTTCTTTGTGGAAATTGAGGTGCGGCCGCCCGAGAGCGAACTTCTGCGAGTTGAAGGATTGGTGCACGTTTCTTCGCTGAAGGATGATTGGTATGAATATCGATCGCGCCAGCAAACTCTAGTTGGTCGCAAAAACCGCAATCAGTACCGTTTGGGCGATCGGGTAGAAGTTCAAGTCAAAAGCGTTGACTACTACCGCCAGCAAATTGACTTAGTTGCTGTTGGCGGCGGCAGTCAAGCTTTTGATGATGAGGAATAGTCATTAGTCATTAGTCATTAGTCATTAGTCATTAGTCATTAGTCATTAGTCATTAGTCATTAGTCATTAGTCATTAGTCATTAGTCATTAGTCACTAATAATATTATTTCCACTCGAATGGCAATAATAAAATTGGTTTGATCGTTCGGACTTTAGTCCTTCTTTTCCTGAGGACTAAAGTCCTCAATACAAACCTTAATGCCGTGTTCCCAAAAAAACGAAACCCGTTGGGAAATAAATTGAAACCATTCCCAAAAGATATCGAATCCGTACCGAAAGACATCGATCACAATTGATATTATTTGTGCTTGCTTCTTCTCAATTCCTACTTGCTTCTTGCCTCATACTTATTCGTGAAAAATAATGACAAATAACTACCCGCTGATTGTAGGAGTGACTGGAGCATCGGGACTGATTTACGCCGTGCGAACATTAAAATATTTGTTGGAGGACGATCGCCCCGTCGAACTGGTAGCATCAAAATCTACCTACATCGTTTGGCAAAGCGAACAGAACATCCGAATGCCCGCAGAACCGACTCTGCAAGAAGAATTCTGGCGAGAACAAGCAGGAGTACCCAATTCTGGCAAACTCCGGTGCCATCCCTGGCAGGATGTTGGTGCTAATATTGCTAGCGGCTCCTTCCGCACCCAAGGGATGATGATTATTCCCTGTAGCATGAGTACACTAGGCAAGTTGGCGGCTGGCTTGAGCTCGGATTTGCTCGAAAGAGCGGCCGACGTTCAGCTCAAGGAAGGGAGAAAATTGGTAATTGTACCTAGAGAAACCCCTTTTAGTTTGATTCACCTGCGGAATTTGACTACCTTAGCAGAAGCTGGAGCTAGAATTGTGCCTGCGATTCCCGCTTGGTATCACAATCCTCAAACTATTGAAGATTTGGTAGACTTTGTGGTGGCTCGCGCTTTAGATCAGTTGGGGATTGATTGCGTTCCTCTCAAACGCTGGAAGGAAGACGAAGGGAGTCATTAGTCATTAGTCAAGAGTCATTAGTCATCAGTCATTGGTTAGTTGTTATTGGTTAGTTGTTATTGGTTAGTTGGCAGATTAATTAGCAATGCCCTGCGCGGGCCTTCTTCCCAATGCCCTCTCTGCCCAATGCTTTCTCTGCCCCATGCCCGATGCCCTGTTTGGCCGATTACCAATTCCCGATGCCCTGTTTGGCCGATGCCCTGTTTGGCCGATGCCCAATTCCCCATTCTCCATTCCCAATATTATTGATATGCGTCCTGTATTATTGCTAGTGATTGTGGTAGGGCTAACTATTTTTGCCTTACAAAATGTGGAGCCGGCTTTATCGCTGGTATTTTTGGGAATTCGATCGCCCGCTTTACCCTTATCTATCTGGATTTTGCTCAGCATGGGGACGGGAGTTGTCACATCTTTATTGATTTCTGCTTTGCTCTCCTTCTCAAATTACCTATCTCAAACACGAGATCGCAGCGGCCGCGACATTCGCAGCCGTGAGGCTGTCTCACCAGACAAGAGAACAGCTTACGCGCCTCCTCCCCCTCCCAGAAAACAGGAGATTGACCCCGATTTTGAGACGGTAAATAGCCAAACTTCCTATCGAACTGAGTACGGGACACCGGCAGGTTACACTCCGCAGACTTTCCAACAAGAAACTCCAAACCCTCCTGTTGCCAAGAATTACAATCAACCGACAATTATTCAAGCCGCAGATGATGAAGATGATTGGGTTTCTGATGGCTCAAAATCAGGCTCTGGCGGCAGCGATGACGATTGGGGGGACGATCGCGATTTTCCGGCCGGGCCTCCGTTAAATGACGTTCCAGCGGCAAATCCGAGGGCTTACGAAACTAAACAGGAACCGAAAAGCAAATCTTGGGCGGGCTCGGTATACTCTTACGGCTATCGAGATCCCAGCCAGTCGGGAGTGGGACAAACTGAGTCTGTCTACGATGCAGAGTATCGAGTGCTGGTTCCCCCGCAAGAGCCCATACCTCCAGGGGGTGGCGTCCAAGTCCCCCAAAATCCTAGTGCAGACACAGAGGATGATTGGGGATTGGATGAGGATGATGTATTTGATGAGGACGATCGCCCCAGCGGCGGCCCGATTAACCTGAAAAAATAGCAAAATATTGGAGGATTTGGCGGTGGATTTGTTGAGGGGAGTTAATATCTATCTCGTCGGGATGATGGGTGCGGGAAAAACTACGGTGGGGCGGATTTTGGCAAGGGAATTCAAATACCGTTTTTTTGATACGGATGAATTAATTGTGCGAGTTGCTCATCAGTCAATTGCTGAGATTTTCGATCGCGAAGGGGAAGAGGCTTTTCGGGAATTAGAAACGAAAGTCCTGGGCGAATTGGCTGCTTATCAAAATTCGATCGTGGCTACGGGCGGCGGTATTGTTGCCCGATCGACAAATTGGGGTAACATGCATTACGGTATCGTGGTGTGGCTGGATGTGCCTGTAGACCAATTGTACGATCGGCTGCGATCGGACAGCACTCGGCCCCTACTGCGGGAGGGAGACCTCAAATCTAAGCTGCAAAGCCTTTTGAGCGAACGAGAGCGTTTCTACGCTCAAGCAGATGTCCGAGTTGGCATTTCAGGAGGCGAAAGGCCTGAAGAAGTGGCGCGTCGGGCGATCGAGGAAATCAAAAAAGTTCTAGAGGAAGGAAGAAGGAAGAAGGAAGAAGGAAGAAGGAAGAAGGAAGAGGAAAGTCGGAACAAGGAAGAAGAAAGCAACGGTTTCGACAATTAAAAACGTCCTAACCGTCTGGCTCGGTTGCTCGATCGGATCTAAAACAGAGTCTGATATCAATTGAGACAGTCATAAAGCAGATTTCTGGGAAAATAGCCGATTTTTGATGACTTGTGAATACCGTAAAAATACTTATTTCTGGGTGAGTGTGTCGGTTTTACCACCGAATATTTGCGAATCAACCGGGTTTGAATGAATGTGGCGCGTAAGTTTTATCAGAAAATTGGGTTGAAAACCCCCGTCCTTTTAGGACGGCTTTAATTTCTTAGCTCCATTCCTAAAAACTGGGATTTTGCTTGTATTTGCTTGTATTTGTAGTATACTTTGGTAGTCAAGGTTAAACTCCTTTGCCCGAAGTGAAATGGTTGAGACACACTTTTCGGCATAAACTGTTGGACGCAGAGCAGCGAAAACTCTTAAAACAGCTAGAGAATCAACGTATTCTTTTTACCAGAAAACAAATAATTCAGTTCGTTTGTTAGGTAGGGTAGGGCATACCCAAACTCTAGGTTAGTATCCTAGTACGCTTTTGGAGATAGACCCTCTGGGGTTGCTGTGAGTTAAGCTCGTCAATTGGTACTTTTGTACGGTTGAAAGGTTTAAGAATTGCCATCAGGACATAGCGCTTAAAGGTCAGTCGATGAATTAAGAATCCCCATGCCTTTAGGCTGGGGAGTGTCAATAAGTGTGAGGATTAAGCGATGGAGCTTTTGTGCAAAAACTCATGGCAGACTCGTCTGATGCGTTAAAGTCGCTATTGAGTTCTCTCTAAAAATAAAATGGCCCCACCGCGGTCGGGCTGTAGGGCGCAAGGACAGTTAAACGCTAACCTCATTGTCGGAAAATTTAGCTTCGATGCTATCCTCCTATGTGACGATTTCCCGATCGTCCATTGACTCATCAATTCTCTCGTATCAAAAAATGTAACCCAAGATCGATCGAATTCAACCTGTCCTATTCTAAAAACAATACCTCATGCATTCTGACGAGCAGCTCCCTAAAGCTGCTTTTTTATTGGGATTTAGTTTTTGGCTGCCGGATTTACTCGATTTTGGGAATAAGATTTTGAACAACTGTCGCTACACATCGATAGTGCCATAGCGGTTTTTAGTTGCACTCCAGGTTCCTCCGTAATGGGGAATTGGGAATTGGTAATAGGTAATTGGTAATAGGTAATTGGTAATCGGTCATTGGGAAGCTGTACCTCAGGTTGAAAACTGCTAGTAAGGCGCGAAAGCCTTAGTCGGGGGGCGGTGGGGTATTGAAAAAACCGATAGGTATTTATTGATGAGCGATCGGAGAGTTGGCGGCTAAATATCCGTTGCGAGCGGTAGAATTTTGTTGGGTGAATTGCCCGTTCCCCATTAAGGCAATACTAGCCTGCCTGTTCTTGACAAAAACTCGATCGTTCCGCCCAACCCCACACCGGTTAAAGAAATAGTAGCTAATATCGCAAAAGTCCGCCATCTTTGATGACCAAATAGTTGAATATCCAGTCTTGCCAAAGCTCCGGCTGAAGTCAAAACTAAAACCGTCACAAAAAGGTGCATCCAGGTAACAACTATAACTGCCAAAAAAGCTCCTACAATAATCGAAATAAAAGCCCCAGCATCACTCGAAATCCAGCGCATCAGCCATTTTCTTGTGTCCTTCAGCGGGAACGACAAGGCAATGGCTAACACTAAAATGGCAGCTACGGCGAAAAACCAAGTCAGGTGCGGGGGAATATCAAATTCAGATAATTTCCAGCCAAAAATGAAATAAGTAACAAAAAGTAGAGTCAAGGAAAACCAAGAGTTTCTTTTCATCAGAAAATTGGGTAGAAACCCCGTCCTTCTAAGACGGCTTTACATTGTTGTGGACTTGAGATTAAAATTAAGGCAGCCACCTTGACCTTAAAAGTTGGGTGAAACACCCTGTTGGCGGGACAGCTTAGTTAAAAGACGACGGCTCGAAACGATCCGTTTGGTGCGTAGCACTCTAGCCCCAGCCCCCACAAATAATGACTTTGAGTGAGTGCAGCAAAAATATTTACAAGTAGCCTGAATGGTGACAACGCCGGACAGAGTAGTGGCAATTGGCACGCCTATCGCCAGACACGCTCTTATCGAGTAACTACGGTCTTGGGAGTTTGGGTACGAGCAATGTCCAACGGTGGATAACTCCTTTTAAAGAATCCTCAAGCTGCAAGGCAGAGGAGTAGTCAACCGACATACAAATTAGGGGAACCAAGCAACATAAAGATGACCCCGCCCAAAAACCGTTACTTGCTTGCCGACACTCATCTGGGTCGATTCCAAAATTTTAGACTTTTGTTTAATCTCCCAGATTCATTTGTGGAGTAAATCTAAAATCTAAAATCTAAAATCTAAAATCGGCTGACCCCGATAAATTTGTGTGCGGGCTTAGAGGTTAGTAGAAATAGCTTGCACCGGACAAGTAGGGATGCACTGCTCGCAGACGATACAGCGCGATCGAGCAAACGTTAGTTTAAAGCTTTCCGGGTCAAGGGTCAAGGCTTCTGTCGGGCAAACCCCCGTGCACAAGCCGCAGTGAACGCAGGTATCTTCATCGATGAGAATTTCCCTGCTGGCTAGGGAAACGCCGATGTTTTGCGATCGCATCCAGTCGATCGCAGCTTCTAGTTGGTCAATGTCCCCTGATAACTCTAGCACCAGCTTGCCCACTTGATTCGGAGCCACCTGAGCGCGGATAATGTTGGCTGCAACATTAAAATCCTTGGCCAGTCGGTAAGTGACAGGCATTTGGATCGATCGTTGGGGAAACGTCAGCGTTACCCGTTTTTTCACTTTTACCTCAGTAATTTACAAACACAATCTTTCTTATCTTATTGTTTTAGCGCACTTGCTCTAATTACTGGCATCAGCCAAATTTTTGATGAGATTGGTCTGATTATCTCAAAATGTGGTATAATCTGTATCTGTTATTAAAAATAAAAACATAGAAATTAGATCCCAATTTATTTTATGAGTCTTAATTCGCCCAACTCAACTCCTGCCGCCGCCCCCAAAGATTCGGAAATAAACGCCGCCGCGCGCGTCAGAAACTTATTGATCGTATTAGCAGCGATCGCCCTTTCAGTATCTATCTTTTTGGGAGTGCGAACTCAAACGCCATCAAGCAGTCTCACCGAAATGGCAAAAGCCTCCGCACCGATAGAAACAGCCTTAACAAACGGCAAGCCAACACTCATGGAATTTTACGCTGATTGGTGCGGTAGCTGTCAAGCAATGGCCAAGGACTTAAGCGCCATCAAACAGAAATATGCCGAACCAATGAATTTTGTTATGCTGAATGTAGACAACGACAAATGGCTGCCAGAAATCACTAAATATCGAGTAGATGGGATTCCGCACTTTGTCTACTTGAACGATAAAGGCAACAGCGTTGCAGAAACGATCGGCGAAACACCGCGCAGTATTATGGAAGCTAACTTAGAGGCTTTAATTGCCGGAAAACCCTTACCTCACTCGCAATCTTCCGGTCAAGTTTCTGATTTTACTCCCCCCACAGGGCCTGTGAAAACAAGTAGTTCAGACCCGCGCGCCCACGGCTCTCAAGTACAGTAAATGAAGTTCGGCAACGGATTGTGTAACGGATGTAACGGATGTAACGGATGTAACGGATACAAGTCAAGCGTGAAGTCGGAAGAAGGAAGAAGGAAGAAGGAACAGGGAACAGGCAAGATGCCTGTTCCACAATAAATAAACAGTCTTGTGGAACAGGCATCTTGCCTGTTCCTATTTGTGATAATGCAACATACATATTTCACAACAAATAAACCTTATTGTGGAACAGGCATCTTGCCTGTTTCAGATAGTGATACCTTACAGAGATTCAACAGCACATCGCAACTTAATAGCGGTTCTCAAGCGTGGTGATGTATGCTTGCATGCCCTATGCCCTATGCCCTATGCCCTATGCCCTATGCCCTATCTCCTATGCCCACCCAGGCCAGTCGTACCTCATATGAGAGCTCGAAAGGCTATATGCCAATTTCGGTTGAGGGGGACTACCTCTAAAGGAATATTCAAGAAAACTTTATTTACATTTTATTAAAATTTATTATAATTGCAAAAAGCGGAGTGTAAATATTCGATCGCCCCCGACAAACAATAAAATGCGATGAAAAGAAGTTGGTCGCAATCCCCCGATTCATGCCTTCACAGGCCCAATGACCGGATAAACTTTTCAATCTCAAATCGAATAACCCCCAATCGTCTAATCTAAAAATCTAAAAATCTAAAATCTAAAATCTAAAATCGCATGACTTCCGACAAACCCGGATTCAGCATTAGCAGCCTCTCAATCCGCCGCCACATCGGCATCCTCATGCTGACACTAGCAATTATCATCCTAGGCTTTTTCTACATCACCCAACTGCCCGTTGACTTGCTACCCTCAATCACCTATCCCCGCATCAGCGTCCGCCTCGACGCCCCCGGAATCTCGCCAGAAGTCGCCATAGACGAAGTTACCCGCCCCCTCGAACAAGGACTTTCCGCCACCGAAGGCGTCATCCAAGTTTTCTCCCGTACCCGCGAAGGACAAGTCAGCGTCGATTTATTCTTCAAACCCGGGGGAAACATCGACCAAGCCCTCAACGACGCCACCGCCGCCGTCAACCGCATCCGCAACCGACTTCCCGACACAGTTGAATCCCCCACCCTCTTCAAAGCTGACCCTTCCCAACAACCGGTTTACGAATTTGCCCTCACTTCCAACTCCCTGCGAGGAGTTGATTTGCGCGTATTTGCCGACGAAGAATTGGCCCGCGAACTAAACGTAATTCCAGGAGTAGCAGCAGTTGACGTTGCCGGCGGCGTGCAAGAAGAAATTCAAGTAAATATTGACTTAAATCGCTTGCAATCTTTAGGGGTCAGTATTTCCGATGTTTTAAACGCCCTCGAAGCCCGCAACCTCGACACTTCCGGCGGGCGGCTGCGGCAAGAAGCGGCGGAACCTTTAACCCGCACCGTCGGGCGGTTTCGCAGCGCCAAAGAAATTCAACAAATTTCTTTTCAAGCATCGGGTTCCAATCCGCCAAAACGAGTTTTTTTGCGCGATTTTGCGAAAGTCATTGACGGGACAGAAGAAGAGCGAGTTAAAGTATTTCTCAATCAGAAACCAGCCGTAAAAATTACTGTTCAAAAACAGCCGGATGCGAATACCATCTCAGTTGTAGACGGCATCAAACAGCGCCTCGAAGAATTAAAAGCATCCGGCACAATTCCCGAAGGCACGACTATTATCAATACCTTCGACGAGTCTAAGTTTATCCGCGATTCGATTAGCAACGTTCTATTTTCCGGTTTAACCGGGGCGGTTTTAGCTGGCGCAGCAGTTTTGCTGTTCCTCGCTTCCCTGCGCCAGACTTTTATTATTGTCTTGGCAATTCCCCTCGCGAGTTTAATGGCGATTATCCTGATGGGAGTTTTTCGCCTATCTCTCAACGTTTTTAGTTTGGGCGGTTTGGCCCTGGGCGTGGGAATTGTGGTCGATAACTCGATCGTTATGCTGGAGAATATTGTCGAAGGAACCAGCAATAAAAACAGTACCAACGGCAAGCGCTTAAGCAACAAGCAGTTAATGCAGCAAGCCGAAAAAAGCAGTCAAGAATTAGAATCAGCTTTATTTGCCTCCACCATCACTAACTTAGTGGCTGTACTGCCATTTTTGCTGATCGGCGGCTTAGTTTCCTTGCTTTTCAACGAATTAATTCTCACCATCAGTTTTGCTGTCGCCGCTTCTCTGATTGTCGGGTTGACGGTTGTACCGATGATGGCTTCTCGACTGCTAGCCCTCCCGGTATCCAGCGGTTTGAGCAACTTTTGGCCGCTGCGGGCGTTCGATCGCGCTTTTACCAATGCTACCGCAGGCTACAGCAAATTTTTATCAGGGATAGTGCGCTGGCGGTTGATAATCGTCGCAGTAGCGATTATTGTATTGGGAGGCGGCAGTTGGGTGATGGCAGGTCAAATTCCCCAGGAAATCTTGCCCAGAATTAATACAGGCCAAGCCCGCTTGTTTGCGTTGTTTCCCGCCGGCACGAATTTGGAAACTAACCAAAGAGTGATGGCAGAAGCTGAGAAAATTATCCTCAGCCAACCAGAAACTCGATACACTTTGACGACGGTGGGCGGGCTGTTGTTCGGCAATAATACGATCGAGAATTTGCTCAGAGGCGGCTGCAACATTACCCTAAAACCCGGCAGCAATACCTTAGCTTATGTAGAGCGAGTGACGCAACAATTGAATAAAATTGATTTGCCTAAAAGGACTCGTTTGCGCCTGATTCCTGAAAATGTGCGCGGTTTGGTGTTGACTAATTCTCCGGTGCGCGGCGCGGAAATTGATATCCTGCTTCAGGGCGACAACGAACAATTATTGCAGCAAGCAGGCCGCGACATTTTGGCAACTTTGGATGAGAAGGTAAAATTAGCTCGTTTTCGCCCGGATGCCGATCCGCAGCAGCCGGAAGTGCAGATTCGCCCGAATTGGGAACAAGCGGAAATCTACGGGTTGAGTGCGAGGCAAATTGGCGAGTCAATTAAGACAGCAATTCAAGGTGCTGTGCCGACGCAGTTGCAGCGGGGCAACCGTTTAGTTGATGTGCGGGTACAGTTCGATCGCGCTTCTGTCAAGTCAATTTCGGAACTAAAGTTTATCCCTTTAACTGCTAGGAATAACAGCATCATCCGCTTGAGCGATGTGGCAAATATTGAAGTGGGAAAAGCGCCGGGAGAAATTCAAAGGCTCAACCAGCGCCAAGTTTTCTTGATTGCTGGGAATATTAATAGGGGCGCGAGTTTGGGTGATGCTTTGAAACAAGTAAATGCTGTTTTGGATCAGTTAAAATTGCCCCCTGGCGTGCGAATTATACCGAGTGCGGCGGCGGAAACTAACCGAGAATTGCAAAGTTCGCTGAAGATTTTGGGTTCTTTGGCGGCGTTTTTGGTGTTTGTGGTGATGGCGGTGCAGTACAATTCCCTTGTGGATCCGCTGGTGATTATGTTGACGGTGCCGCTGGCTTTGGCTGGGGGGATTTTGGGGCTGTATGCGACTAAAACTGCGATCGGCGCGACGGTGATTGTGGGCGCGATTTTGCTGGTGGGGATTGTGGTGAATAATGCGATTATTATGGTAGAATTGGCCAACCAAATTCTGGAAGATGAAAAGGTCGATCGGGCGACAGCAATTCTCAAGGCTGCACCTCAGCGCTTGCGTCCGATTTTGATGACAACTATCACCACAGTTTTGGGTTTGTTTCCCCTAGCTTTGGGAATTGGAGACGGTTCGGAATTTCTGCAACCTTTGGGGGTTGTGGTGTTTTCGGGTTTGTCCCTGGCGACGCTGCTGACGCTGTTTATTATTCCGTGTTTTTACATTTTGCTGCACGATTTCTTTGGGATGTTTGGGGCGAAGAAGCCGCAAAGGGTTGTTGCTGTTCCCGCGCCGAAGGCGGGGGGGAAGAATGCGAATTAAAAGTGTCAGCTTTTTACGCACTTCGACGCAATCCGGCAGGGGTTTAAACCCCCGCCGAGAGAGCAAAAGTCGGTTGAAACCGACTGCTGATTGTGAGGGAAAAATATTCGCGATTTTAGTCCTCTTTTAGAGGACTTTCGCTATGAGTCCGGCAGGGGTTTAAACCCCTGCCTCATAGCAAAAGTCGGTTGAAACCGACTGCGGATTGTGAGGAAAAATATTCGCGATTTTAGTTTTCTTTGAGAGGACTTTCGCTATGAGTCCGGCAGGGGTTTAAACCCCCGCCGAGAGAGCAAAAGTCGGTTAAAAACCGACTGCTGATTGTGACGGAAAGTGCGATCGACTTTAGTCCTCTTCCAGAGGACTTTCGCTATGAGACAGGGGTTTTCAACCCCTGTCGGACTGCGGCACGCGCAGACAATACCGATCGGGCATTATAATTAGTTACAAAATGATGTCAAGACCAACTAAAAACTAAATATCCTGATGCTTATTTTACCAAAATCAGAACAACAAATTGACGGTGGTTTACACCTAGCTCGCTCCAGTAATTGCGAATGGATTTTCTCCCTTCATGAAGACCAAAAAGTCACTTTACTCGATCGCAACTTCTCCCCAAAATACGAATACCAGCTTCCCGACAAAATTAGCTGTTTAGCGATCGGTCCCAAAGGCGATCGACTAGCAGCAATCATGGCAAATGGCAATCATTTAGCAATTTTGACAGCCGAAAACCAGCTAGTGTACGAACACCAGCTACCTAACCCTCCTGTTAAGTATTGGCTGGATAACAATAATGGATTTCAGGATTGCTGGTTTGATGCAGACGGCGTGCGTTTTTGGTGCATGAAATTAATTGAAGGCGAGGAAGTCGAGATTCAAATTCGCGATACCAATTCGTGGCAAATTCAGCGACAACTTTTGCTCCAAGACCCTTTTGGCTGGAGTTCCTTCTCGTTTCACCCGCACCCAGAAAATCAAATTTTAGCCCTTTGGGCTGCCGCAGGTCAAGACGGACAGCAAGTCTACTGGCTTTATGATGATGGTATCAAAATTCATGCTGTAGAGGTTGCGTGTCTGGCTGACACGAGTCCTCCAGAATTTCACCCTGCAGGTAGCGAATTCTTGGTACTCGATGATACTGAGAGAGAACTAAGTCGGTTCAGTTTTCCTGATTGCAATCTCATAGGCAAATGCCAATGGCCTTGGCCAGATTTAGACGATGGTTTTGATTACTCTATGTGCTACCTATCAGACGATCGCATTCTGATTAGCTCTAATCAAGGCAGGATGTACCTCATCGATCTCGATAGAATGCTGATATCACAGGAAGTGATTTTAATTGGTCACGAACCGCGCCCATGTCTAGAATTTTACCCTAATTTGCAAGGTTTAGAAAAAGAGATTTGTGGCGACCTGCACTATTTCTATCGTTTTGATTCAGATAGCATTCTGTCCGTTCATTCACAAGTGTTGAGTCAAGAACCTCGCTCTAAACAAAAGACATTAGTTATCTTCGGTGAAAAAGAGCTGTTTGGTTCGCTGTCGCAGGTACAATAATCCGCACCTTACAGTAAATTATTCATTCAATCTTTGGGCATTTCTTAAGGATTTCCCATTTATTAAGCTTCCGGCGCGGTGTTAGATTTCCGCGCGCTTTCCCAAAGTCCGGCGTTCGTTTCAAACCCCCGCCGAGAGAGCAAAAGTAGGTTAAAAACCGACTGCTGATTGTGACGGAAAGTGCGATCGATTTTAGTCCTCTTCCAGAGGACTTTCGCTATGAGACAGGGGTTTTCAACCCCTGTCGGACTGCGGAACTCACAAACAATACCAATACAGCATTTCATGTGAAGCGCGATCGCCCTTCACAAGATTTATCGATCGCCCCCTATCATATATCAAGCCTCTAAGGGACACCCCAGCCGACGCCCCACCACCCCACGGACTGATATTTTCTGGTCTCAGTCTCATAAAGTTACATTCCGTTACAATAGATAAGTAAAGAACTTGCAGGCGAGCTTAAGAATCAATGCGCTTAATATTAATGACCGGAAAAGGCGGCGTCGGGAAAACCTCCGTAGCCGCTGCTACAGGGCTGCGATGCGCCGAATTGGGATACAAAACCCTAGTGCTGAGCACAGATCCCGCCCACTCCTTAGCCGACAGCTTCGACATGGAGCTCGGACACGACGCCCGACTCGTAAAACCCAATTTGTGGGGAGCAGAATTGGACGCCCTCAGAGAATTAGAAGGCAACTGGGGAGCAGTCAAACGCTACATTAGTGAAGTTTTGAAAGCCCAGGGACTTGAGGGCGTACAAGCTGAAGAACTAGCCATTTTACCGGGAATGGACGAAATCTTCGGCTTGGTGCGGATGAAACGGCATTACGACGAGGGAATATATGATGTTTTAATTATCGATTCTGCTCCCACCGGCACAGCATTGCGACTGCTAAGTTTGCCAGAAGTTGGCGGCTGGTACATGAGAAAATTTTACAAGCCATTCCAAGGCATATCAGTTGCCCTCAGACCTTTAGTTGAACCAATTTTTAGACCAATTGCCGGCTTTTCTTTGCCGAACAAAGAGGTGATGGATGCACCTTACGAATTTTACGAACAAATCGAAGCTTTGGAAAAGATTTTAACTGACAATACTGTAACTTCGGTAAGGTTAATCACTAATCCCGAAAAAATGGTAATTAAAGAGTCTTTGCGCGCTCACGCTTATTTGAGTTTGTACAATGTTGCCACAGATTTAATCGTAGCCAACCGGATTATTCCCGAAGAAGTAACAGATCCATTTTTCAAGCGCTGGAAAGAAAACCAGCAGGAGTACAAGCAGGAAATTCACGATGATTTCCGGCCGCTTCCCGTGAAAGAAGTGCCGCTTTATTCTGAGGAACTGTGCGGTTTGCCAGCCTTGGAACGTTTGAAAGAAACGCTTTACAAAGATGAAGATCCCAGCCAGGTTTATTACAAAGAAAATACGATTAGGATTGTGCAGGACAACAATCAATATGTTCTAGAACTGTATTTGCCGGGAATTGCTAAGGATCAGATTCAGTTGAGCAAAACTGGTGATGAGTTGAATGTTCGGATTGGGAATCACCGCCGCAATATGGTTTTGCCGCAAGCTTTAGCGGCGCTGCAACCTTCGGGGGCGAAGATGGATGATGATTATTTGAAGATTAGGTTTGCTTAAGCTACAAGTATAGGACACGGTTTGTAGTGAGGACTTCAGTCCTTTCTTGATGAATGAAGAAGGACTAAAGTCCTCACTACGAACCTGTTTATGCCCTTTGTAGTGAGGACTTTAGTCCTCTCTGGATGGAGGAAGAAGGACTAAAGTCCTCACTCTCACTACGAACCTGAAGAAGGACTAAAGTCCTCACTACGAACCTTAGTCGGAACCTTTTTCCTCTCCGTATTCTTTCTCTTTCTCTGTGCCCTCTGCGCCCTCTGCGGTTACTTCCATCTTTCCTGCATTAACCTCAATTTTTTTCTGCTGGCGTTCCGATGCAGCTTTTTGCAGCATTTTCACCCGTTCCGGATCGGCATCCGATCGCCAAAACAACTTATGACCTTTAATCTTAACGCAATTTTCCTCCAAACACTTCACCCATTCCCGATACTTCTTAACGACGCCACCATCGAGAATCCCCAACTTTTCCTCTTGGCGGGTGAGTTTCGCAAACTTTTCGTAATGGGGATAACTAGCCGTAACAAAAGCTTCTTTTCTCACTAAAATTGGCGGGTTGTACGCCTCGGAATAGTCTTGATAGCTGACAGAAAGGTCGCGCAAATGTATGTGCATAGCCGTGTGGAGGGCTGGATGCGGGTTAGTGTCAAAATCGGGATAAAATAAATAGGAAATCTGAGGTTTGCGAGCGTGAAATTTGACGATTGTAGCGCCGTCAAGCCTGCCAATTGTGCGGTTGGCGCAGCCTTCGTAGAGGCGCAGCAAAGGGTCTAGTTCTTCTAAAAATGAGACGTGGACTGAAAGGGAACCGTGCTGTTTGTAGCCGATCGCACTATCCTCGCAACAATCCGCCACAATATCCGGTTTGCTCAGACTGTATATCATTAAATCTGCCAAAGTGCAAGCTTTTTGATAACTGTCAAACAAACCCTTGATGTCGTTGCGGATTTGAGCGGGAAGCCGGCGCATCGCAGGTCGATCGCCCAAACCGTTGAGAGCGAGATATACTAACAAATCCTGGCGGCGCTTGTCGGCGATTGTCTCCCAATCATCCGCATCCGTTGCTTGCAAAATCACCCTCCAAGCCCGGTTAAAACTGTGAAATTCCTCCTTAATCGGCGCTTCTTCGGCTAATTCGCCTTTCACCGGAAGCCGCCCCCGATCGCTCACAAAACCCATCAGAGGAGCCAGCATTTCCTCATAATCCTCAAATCGCTTGACTTGCGATCGCACTCTCGGAGTCGCTAAGTGCGATCGAAACCGAGAAGCCCGAAAACCCTCACCCTCCGCCGCATCCCGAAACACAAAATAGATTCCCAAAGCCACAGGAATCGCATCAACACTCAACACTCGATCGATATAAACCTTCAACTCTTCCTGCTCGTAATACTTCTGAAAAGTATTCCGAGAAGTAATCACCCCATCCCCGTAAGCAATTTGACCGCGATCCGGATCGTCAATCAAAACCTGAGCCGCCACCACCAATAAATTCTTAGTTAATTCCCAAGCATTCAGCAAAGCTTCCCTGCGCTGGGCCAAAGATTCAATCACATTAATTACATAACCAATATTCACAATATCCGCAGAAATTCGCGGAGTATCCGGCTGATAGTACGGATCCCAACCCGCAGCAGCATAACCTTCTTCTGCAATACATTTAACATCACCGCCGTAGCCGCAACCGTAATCAAAAAAAGTCATCCCATCAACAAACAAATCCGATTCCAAAACCAGACGCACAGGTTTAGAAATAGAGTTTCGCACCATCGCAGCTTTGTGCCGCTCAATCTTGGGAATTGATAACTCGCTATTCTCCTGTTTCAAACGCTCGACAACAGCATGATCGTGGATTTCAACACCGCAATATCCCAAATATTTGATCCAACCGTCGCGAGTGCCGATCGCGCTAGTATTGTCAAGCAGTCCCCATCCTTCTTCGCAGCGAGTCAGCCGAGCAAACTTTTCGTAATTGGGATAATCCGCAGTTACAAAAGTTTCTTTGCGGTGCAAAACCGGGGGATTTTCGCTGTTGCTGTAATCGAAATATTTAACTTCGCCTGTTGCGAGATTAATTTGAATGCTTGTTTGCAAAGCAGGGTGAGCGTCTGTATCGAAATCGGGATAAAAAAGATAAGATATTTTAGGTTGATTGAGGGAAAATTTAACTAAAGTTGCTTCCTCAATATTTTCGAGATGGCGTCGGGCACAATTTTCGTAGATTACCAGAACAGGATTGAGTCCGGACAAGGCGGAAACGTGTATGTAAAAAGCGGTAGGTAATTTTTTTCCCACCTTGCTTTCTCGACAGCAACGAGCCACTTTTTCCACAATACAATCCACCGCAACTCTCTCGTTACCAGGAAGAGCCTGGTAACGCACATCCAGAGGCTCTGCCTCTTCTTCATCTAATAACACTTCTTGAGTAAAAGCCATCAAAGGCGTTAGCAGTTCTCGATCGTTTTCTAATGGTTCGCTATCTAAAATAGTGTTTGTATTGGTATCGTAGGTCATAGCTAAATTAATTATTTTTTTTAATTAACCGCAGAGAACGCAGAGAACACAGAGTGAAGAAAGAAAGAATTTCTTAGTCCGCTTGGAGTGGACGAAAGTTTGTGTAGGCGCGATTTCACTTGCCGACTGCGATCCACTACAATCGACTAACACATTAACCAAACATTCGAGTTTCCACAAATTCTTGAACTCTGGCTAAATGACTGGACAAACTCGCTAATATGTTTTCAACCACCTCAATCGTTGACAATCCCGAAGCCGCTGATTGAGATTGAAAGCCTCGGGCTTGATGCTCCAATTGGGCGGCTAAATCCGACATGAGAGCAACTCCCACATTGGCAGAAGTTCCCTTGAGACGGTGAGCTTGATATTCCACAGTTTGCCAATCTTTAGCTTCTGCGGCAATTTTGGCAGCAGCTACATCAGCTTGCGCGTTTCCCACAAATGCTTGCAAGAGTCGCTCGGGCAATTTAATATTAACTCGTCCGAGTTGCTCCAATCTGCTTTTGTCGAACAGTCCGTCGCAGTCTGCGTGTTCCCAAGCTTGAAGTGCGATCGCCCTTGGTGCGGGCACAGCCACAGGCTTTGCTGCTTCCAAAACTTCTGGATAATTTGTTTCTAATTGAGGATTTTCTGCCAAATTAATACTTTTAACTCCATACTTATTTTTAAACTCAACATTTTGGGATTCATATTTTTTCAGCGCCACCGCCAAAGCATCTAAATCCACAGGTTTGCTGAGATAATCATCCATCCCTGCGGCCAGACACTTTTCTCGTTCTCCCGGCATAGCGTGAGCCGTTAAAGCAATCACAAAAGTATGCCGATCGCCCTTTTCTCGTTCCCTCAGCTTTTGCGCCGTTGCGTAACCGTCTAGTACCGGCATTTGACAGTCCATCAACACTAGATCGTAGCCTTTTTCTGCCAGCAAGTCCAGCGCTTCTTGACCGTTGGCGGCACAGTCAGCATCATACCCTAAAGCTGCCAACTGTTCGACAATTACTTGTTGATTGATCGGGTGGTCTTCCGCCAGCAAAATTCTCAGCGATGACGGCGAATTGGGAGCAACATATTGAGAATTAACTCCGGGCAATTTGCAAGTATTAGCAGCCTCCAAGCTTTCAAACTCTCCCCTTCTCTTAACCCCAGCCCGCAAAGCCTCAAGCAAGCCCGAAGGCCGCACCGGCTCGATCAAATAGCCGCTAAAACCCACACTGCAAAGCGCTTCAGCTTTCGGCTGTTCCCGCAGCGCCGTCATGGCGATTAACAAGTTAACTGACTGTATCGATCGCACTTTCTGGCCAAATTCCTCAGCATCCAAATCCGGCATTTGCAAATCCACAAGCACCGCATCGCAGCATTTTTCCCCCAACTCGGAATGCCCGGGAATGCTGCTATTGGCATTTTGCAACCAAGTCAAAGCAGCAGCAGCGGTTTCTGCTTCGTAGCAGCGGGCGCCCCAACTTTGAGCGAGCGATCGTACCGCCGCCCTCCTCAAAGCGCTTGCAGAGACTACTAACAGCTTCTTAAGAGCAAGTTCGGCAGTCTGGGGCTCAACTTGCAACTGTTTTTCCAAAGGTACAGCAAACCAAAAAGTCGAACCGCCATCGAGAAGACTGCGAACCCCAATGGCACCTCCCATCATTTCGACTAACTGCTTGCAAATAGCCAAACCCAAACCCGTGCCGCCGTAAGCCCTAGTCGGAGAAGCGTCTACCTGAGAAAAAGATTGGAACAGTTTTGTCTGCCCTTCCGGCGAAATTCCAATGCCTGTATCGCGCACCGAAAATAGCAAATTTTCCTGTTGTCTGCCGTCTGCCAATCGATCGCCCCGCTTGACACTCACGTGAACTAATACTTGACCGCGATCGGTGAATTTGATCGCATTTCCCGTCAAATTAAGCAATATTTGCTTCAGCCTGCCCGAGTCGCCCACCAACTTTTTAGGCACCGCACTGTCAATTAAAAAATCCAATTCAAGATTTTTTTCCTCTGCCAAAGGCGCCACCATTTCTATCACCGATTCCAGGCAGCTATCCAAATCAAAATCTGCCTTTTCCAGCCGCATTTCTCCGGCTTCTATCTTAGAAAAATCGAGGATATCATTAATCACGCTCAGCAAATGTTCGGCACTGCGGTAAATAGTCTGAGCCGACTCCCGCTGTTTTGGTTCCAGAGGAGCGCGCAGCAGCAATTGAGCCATGCCCAAAACCCCATTCATCGGAGTGCGAATTTCGTGACTCATGTTCGCCAAGAATTGCGACTTAACCTGGCTTGCTTTCAGGGCTGTTTCCCGGGCTTCCACCAACTCATTAATTTTGTCTGCCACCATCACAATTCCCCCCACTTTGCCGTCGGGATCGTACCAAGGGTGAGCTGCCCAGCGCAGGTACATCACAGAGCCGTCTGCTCGTTCCCAAGCATCTTCGCTCACTGAAACTACTTCACCCTTTAACACTTCTTGATACATCATTTTCCAGCGATTCGGCGTATCTGGAAACAATTCGTAATGACTGAGGTTGGTCAGGGACTGCCACTCAAAATTAAATTGAGTCAGCCATTTGTGAGAGTTAGCTAAATAGCGCATTTGGGTATCGAACATCGCCATTGCTACGGGCACGCAGGTAATAATTTGTTTCAGTTGCTGCCGTTCTCTTTCTAGGGCATCTTCGGCAAGTTTTCGATCGGTAATATCGCTAATCATGCCGGCCATCCGCAGCGCTTTTCCTTGGGAATTCCGCTGAGCTTTGCCCTGAGAAGTGCAGTGGCGGTAAGCACCAGAGGAGTGCAGCAGCCGGAATTCTACATTGTAGTCGATCGCTTGTTCTAGATGAGCTGCGATCGCCCGGACGATACCGTCCTTGTCCTCGGGGTGCAGGCGGCTGTAGAGAGCATCCATAGTGCTGCCAAATTGATCTCGCACCAAACCGATAATTTCCAAAAGGCGATCGTTCCAATAAACCTCATTTTTAGTTAAATCCCAATCCCAAATTCCGTCGTTCACTCCCTCTAAAACTAATCTGTACCGTTCCTCGCTTTCCTTAAGTTTTTGACTTGCATAAAACGCCTGAGATTCGGCGCGGTAAACGCGAAGGGCATTGTGCAAACTGCGCGACAAACTCTCGGGAGACATCTTGCCTTTAGCGATATAATCAGAAGCTCCCGCCTTCATCAATTCCACAGCAATTTGTTCGTCGCCTTGCCCGGTAAGTACAATTAAGGGAACTTTCAGCCCAGCTTCCCGTACATTTTTTACCAAAGTCAGTCCGTCTCCGTCTGGCAAGCGGTAGTCTAGGAATACGCAGTCAAATTTGCAATCAAATATCTGATTTAATGGCAGCGCTTTTTCGGGCGTCTCAACCTCGCTTAACTGTTGAGATTTATCGGGAGGCGAGAGTTTCGCGGCTGTGCTATAATTTTGGTCGATCGAGAGTTTTGCTAGGGTATCGGCGCAGTCTTCGGCTTCAGTAATTTCTACCAAAACCCCAGCAGACTTGAGGGAGCGTTTGACTGCCATGCGATCGACTTCATCGTCATCAACTATCAGAATCTTGATAAGTTTTTCCATAAAAACCAAATTGTGAATTAATCCGAAAAAGCTGTGACATAGAAAAAGTAATAAAAACAAATGCACCGCTTAATAATTACAAAAGCCACTTCGATATTTTTTTGTCAAAACTTCCATAATTTAGGGAATTTCGCTTAGCATCCAGTATCTGTTGAGGGTAGCCATAACTTCTACAAAGTTAGAAAAAGTGACTGGCTTAAGAATATAACCAGCTACATTCAAATTATAAGCTTCTACCTTGTCTCTATCTTCATTAGAAGTTGTGAGGACGATTACGGGAATCGACCTCAAACTTTCATCCAGCCGCAATTCTCGCAAAAACTCGATCCCGTTCATTCTCGGCATATTCAAGTCGAGCAAAATCAACCGGCGCGCTTGAGGCATTGCAGGCTCTGTTTTACTTTTTCCGCGCAATATATCCAGAGCTTCTAACCCGTTGGCAGCCATGTAGAGGGGGTTGACGATATTATTTTTTTTGAACGCTCGCCGGACGTTCATCACATCCACCTCATCATCTTCTACCAAGAGGATATGAATTTTTTTTTCTTCCATAAATCAGCCATTTTACAGATGTTTTTTAACCGCCGGTCTGTCGGGTGAGCCTCATTCAGCACATCGCGAACCCAGCAGGTCTAATCTCTATTGTGCTGTGTCAAGAATCATTTATGCCTCAGCCGGTGGCGGTATATATCTGGAGGCGTAATCACCAGCAGGCATCTAACGGCGCAGTCAGTCGATCGGCAAAAACTCGCCAATAGTGCCCTCAGAGAGCTACTGTAAAATCTAAAACTGATCTACATTATTAATTGCCATGTCAGCCGATCGCAAACTCTACGAAGGCAAAGCCAAAATCCTGTACTCCACCGAAGACAGCGAAATCTTGCTGACCCACTTCAAAGACGACGCCACAGCCTTTAACGCCCAAAAACGGGGCAGCATCGCCGGCAAAGGCGAAATTAACTGTGCCATATCCACCCACCTGTTTCGGATGCTAGAAGCCAAAGGCATTCCCACCCACTTCATCGACACGCCCGCCCCCAACCAAATGCGAGTCTGCCGCGTTCGCATCTTGCCCTTAGAAGTCGTCGTCAGAAACATTGCCGCCGGTAGTCTTTGCAAACAAACGGGAATCGCCCTCGGTACAATTATCAATCCGCCGCTGGTGGAGTTTTATTACAAAAACGACGATTTGGGAGACCCGCTGCTAACCCGCGGCAGATTGCAGTTTATGCAGCTAGCCACCCCGGAACAAGTAAAGCAATTGTCGATCGCCGCCCGCGAAATTAACGAAATACTCAAAGAATTTTTTACCCAGTGCGGCATCACCCTGGTAGACTTCAAACTAGAATTTGGGATCGACCAACATCAAAACCTGCTCCTCGCCGACGAAATCAGTCCCGACACTTGTCGCCTCTGGGACAACGCAGAAACTGACCCCGACGCCCGCGTGATGGACAAAGACAGATTCCGCCGCGACTTGGGATCGGTAGAAAGCGCTTACCAGCAAGTTCTCCAGCGGGTTCTAGCTCAGAAAGTATAGAGGCTTGAAATGCGCTAGAATTGCACAGTTTGTCACCGTTCTACCTTCGATGTCAGCAATCAGCGGTCAACAGTCATCAATTAGCGGTCAGCGCGAAATTCAACCGACTTAATCACTAATGACTAATGGCTAATGACTAATGACTAATGACTAATAATGTGGTGTGTGTCGATTGCCCAAAAGAGTGAACAAAAATGCGCTTATCTGCTGTATTGGTGGCAGTTTTTACTGTCTCTGCAACCTTCGGACTATCAAATTCGGCAAGCGGTCAAACATCCTACTCTGAATCAACAGAGGAAGCTTTGGCCGCCGTTCCCCCCGCCCCGTCGATCGAATTACCCGATCGCCCCGTCCCAGAATTAACCCAAAATTCTCCTCAAAACCGCACAGCAGCTAACAGCAGCCCAGCGGCAGCCCTAAAAATAGCGGCGGCGGCCCCCGGTAGAGGAGAAGACGATCGCGAACCCCCAAACCGAGTCACAGACCCGGCAACCCCGGTGTCGCCCGCCCAGGTGCAACTCAAACCCGAGATTGCATCCAATCCCGTCGCCTCTAGCAGCCAAAACGCCCTGCCAGACGCGCAACAGGCCAGCGAACTCCCCCCCTCGGAGAGCGCAGTTTCGCCCGCCTGGGTTGCCGTAGAGCCTCGGAAACAGGATGAATCAGGGGCGATCGTCCAAGACCTACAAGTTTCTCCCTCTCCAGCCCAGGACGAATCAGGGGCGATCGTCCAAAACGCCCAAATTCCCCGCAGACCGGCCCCGGCTAGACAGGCCCCCACCAGACCGCCGGCCCCCACCGTTCCCCCATTGCCCTCGGGCCCAGGAACACCGCAGCCCAGACAAACCCCCGCACCAGCCGGGGCTGCAGAACCGCAAGTGTTAGTTGCCGAAGTTACCGTCACCGGGGCAACCGGAGACCTAGCAAGCGAGATTTACCGAGTCATCAGCACCCAACCGGGGCGCACGACCAACCGCAGCCAACTGCAACAAGACATCAACGCCATTTTTGCCACGGGCTTTTTCAGAAACGTGCGCGCAGTACCGGAAGACACCCCCTTAGGCGTGCGGGTGACTTTTATCGTGCAGGCAAATCCGGTGCTGCGGGGAGTGAGAATCACCGGTCAGCAAGTGCTGCCCCAAAGCGTCATTGACGACAGCTTCCGCGATCAGTACGGCAAAATTCTCAACCTCCGCCGCTTTGAGGAGGGAGTCAAAAAAATTAATGCGTGGTATCAAGAAAACGGCTATGTTTTGGGCCAAATCACTGATGCGCCGCAAGTAGCAGACGACGGCACAGTCACCCTGCAAGTGGCAGAAGGCCAGATCGAATCCGTTGATGTCCGCTTCCTGAACAAGGAGGGAGAACCCACGGATGCGACCGGTCAGCCGATCGGAGGCAACACCCGCCGCTATGTCATCACCCGCGAAGTTCAACTCAAGCCCGGAGACATCTTTAACCGCACCAAGGCGGAAAGAGATTTGAGGCGAGTGTTTGGTTTGGGGATTTTTGAAGACGTGCGGCTTGCTTTGGAACCGGGAACGACTGACCCCCGCAAGGCAAGGGTAATTGTCAACGTCATTGAGAAAAATACAGGTTCTCTGGCTGCGGGTGCGGGTTTGAGTTCCGCGACGGGTTTGTTCGGTACGGTGAGTTACCAGCAGCAAAACTTGAACGGTAGGAACCAAAAATTGGGGGCTGAAGTACAAATTGGGGAACGCCAAACCCTGTTTGACTTGAGTTTTACCGATCCCTGGATTGCGGGCGATCCTTACCGGACTTCTTTCACGGCTAATATTTTTAGAAGGCGATCGATCAGCGTGATTTTTGACGGCGGCGAGAGGGAAGTTAGATTGCCAAATGACGATCGACCCCGCATCGTCCGCACCGGCGGCGGCATCAACTTTACCCGTCCCCTGTCGCGCGATCCTTTTGCAGATTCTGAGTGGACAGCTTCACTCGGTTTGCAGTACCAGCGAGTCTCAATTACCGATCGCAAAGGCAGACGCGAAGCCGAGGACGAACTCGGCAACCAGCTAAGTTTTAGCAATTCCGGCTCCGACGACTTGACAACAATCCAAGCCGGTGCTGTGCGCGATCGGCGCAACGACCCACTCCGCCCTACCAGCGGTTCCCTGCTCAGATTTGGCATGGAACAATCGATTCCTGTAGGTTCCGGCAGCATCTTGCTCAACCGCCTGCGCGCCAGCTACAGCTTTTACCTACCAGTGAAGTACACAAACTTTACCCCCGGCCCCCAAACCCTCGCATTTAGTTTGAAAGCCGGCACCGTATTCGGAGATTTGCCTCCCTACGAAGCCTTTGCCTTGGGCGGCGCCAACTCTGTGCGCGGATACAACGAAGGCGACATCGGAGCAGGCCGCAGCTTCCTAGAAGGCAGTGTGGAGTACCGTTTCCCGATTATTTCGTTTATCGGCGGAGCGCTATTTTTGGATGCGGGCACCGACTTGGGTACGGGCAAAGATGTCCCGGGCGACCCGGCAGGTGTCCGCAGAAAGCCCGGTAGCGGTTACGGTTACGGCCTCGGCGTGCGGATTCAATCTCCCTTGGGCCCGATCCGGATCGATTACGGTATCAACGACGGCGGGGACAATCAAATTCACTTTGGGATTGGCGAAAGATTCTAATTACCGAAGAGTCATTAGTCATTAGTCATTAGTCATTAGTCATTAGTTAGCAGTAATTGGTAATTGCTGACTGGTAATGCCTACTCTCCGATTTTGTGTAAGGTGCGCATTGCGCACCCTACGGGTTAACTACTGTGACGCTCTTGTGGCTGCTACAATCCTAGAGAACCTTACCACCAGCCCAAGATGAGTCCATTTTTTCCGATGCTGTTATTGCAATTTACTCAAATAGCAGAAACTAGCTCTTGTCGTACTGTCGGATCATCGGAGTTAATCGCGATCATTGCTCTAATGGGGGGACTTTTAACCTTTGCTGCTACAGCTAGTGTGCCATCTATGTCAATTATGATACCCGCCGCAGTAGTAAAGGTTCTAGGAGGTCTTGCAATTGGAGCTAGCATCACCTCGATAATAGTGCCATTCCAGTCATTTTTAGATATCGCGGCTGTGGTGGCTGTAGTCGAGGGCATTAAGCACATCTTAGGATGTGGTTAATGAGTTAGCTACGGTTAACTTCCTTCTTCCTTCTTACTTCTTCCAAATGACTATTCACACCCTAAAATCTGAATTTGAACTATCAGGAATTGGTTTGCACAGCGGCGAACAAACTCGCGTCCGAGTCTTGCCCGCTGCGGTTGGAGAAGGCCGCTATTTTGTCAGAACTGACTTGCCCGGTGCTCCGATAATTCCGGCAAAAATTGAGGCGGTTTGTCAGACTGCACTTTCTACGGAACTGGCAGGTGCAGCAGGTGTTCAAATTCGCACTGTAGAGCATTTATTAGGCGCTTTGGCGGGGATGGGAGCGGATAATGCTCGAATTGAGGTTGATGGGCCGGAAGTGCCGCTGCTGGACGGTTCGGCTCTCTTTTGGGTAGAGGCGATCGCCCGTACCGGCTTAATTCCTCAAGCATCCCAGGAAGAGTCTAATCCCTCCTTCGTCCTAGCTGAGCCGATTTGGGTGCGTCACGGGGATGCTTTTGCTGCGGCTTTACCGTCAGCGGAAACTCGGTTTAGCTACGGCATTGATTTTGAGGAACAGGCGATCGGCAATCAATGGTACAGTTGGTCGCCAGAGGTAGAAAGTTTTGCGACGGCGATCGCCCCAGCCCGCACTTTTGGACTGGCCCGCCAAGTTGAACAATTGCGACAAGCAGGTTTGATCAAAGGTGGTACCCTAGAGAACGCCCTAGTTTGCGATCGATCCGGCTGGCTCAACCCGCCCTTGAGATTTGCCAACGAACCAGTGCGCCATAAAATCTTAGACTTAGCAGGCGACCTCAGCCTGCTGGGAACTTGGCCAAAAGCTCACTACTTGGCCTACAAAGCCAGTCACAACCTCCACGTCCAACTTGCCAAAGCCCTGAACTCCCAACCCCCGGCCGTGCTACAGCCAAGTTAGAAAAGGTTCGCTCCCAGTTGCTGTTACAATTCACAGTTACAATTCACAACCCAAAACGCGATCCCTTGCGTTTATGTAGCAACGGCCAAGGCGCTTAGAACATTCTTAATTGCTGAAACCATTGCACTGGATTGTTTTCATCACGATAACTAAAGCCTTCCTTCTTTCCTTCTTCCTGATGACTAATGACTAATGACTAATGACTAATGACTAATGACCGATGACTAATGACTAATGACTAATGACTAATGACTAATGACTAATGACTTCTTCCTTCTTGCATACCACACTCAAAAGTCTTCAAGCAATGTCCACGCTGACAGAAATTAACACCCTCAATACTGCTAATTCCGAGTCCGTTTCTACCGAAAACGGCGCCGATTCTCCAGCGGTTAAATCTACTTTTACTCTCGAAGAAATCCAGAAAATATTGCCTCACCGCTATCCTTTTGCACTTGTAGACAGGATTGTTGATTACGTGCCGGGAGTGCGGGCTGTAGGAATTAAAAATGTGACTTTCAACGAACCGCATTTTCAAGGGCATTTTCCCGGAAGACCGATTATGCCGGGAGTATTAATTGTCGAAGCGATGGCTCAAGTTGGCGGTATGGTGCTCGGTCAGTTACCGGACATTGAGCAAGGATTGTGGATGTTTACCGGCATTGATAAAGTCAAATTCCGCCGTCAAGTTGTACCGGGCGATCAGTTGCTGATGACTGTAGAATTGCTCTGGGTAAAACGCCGCCGCTTCGGAAAAATGCAGGCGATTGCAGAAGTGGACGGACAAAAAGTTTGTGAAGGAGAATTGACGTTTTCGATGGTAGATTAAATTGTTATTGGTTATTGGGCATTGGGCATTGGGCATTGGGCATTGCAACAGTTAACAGTTAACAGCCAACAGCCAACTGCCAACAGACAACAGACAACAGTTAACAGTTAACAGACAACAAACAACAGTTAACAGACAACAGACAACAGACAACAGTTAACAGTTAACAGACAACAGTTAACAGTTAACAGACAACAGACAACTGCCAACTGACAACTGACAACTGAAAAATGCTTACTTTGATTCACCCAACTGCTGTGATTCATCCCCGCGCCGAAGTACACCCGACTGTAGAAGTGGGCGCTTATGCTGTAATTGGGGAAAGAGTGAAAATCGGGCCGGAGACTAAGATTGGGGCCCATGCAATTATCGACGGACTAACAGAAATAGGTGCTCGCAATCAAATTTTCCCTGGTGCGGCCATTGGTTTGGAACCTCAAGATCTCAAATATGAGGGTTCTCTGACTAGGGTGACAATTGGCGACAACAATGTGATTCGGGAATACGTGACAATCAACCGCGCTACTGGAGCGGGGGAAAGCACCAAACTTGGCAATAATAATATGTTGATGGCTTACGTTCATGTGGGTCATAATTGCGATATTGCCGATCGAGTAATCATTGCCAACGCTGTAGCCCTAGCCGGACACGTCACAATTGAGTCCCAAGCCAGACTCAGCGGGGTTTTGGGCGTGCACCAGTTTGTCCACATCGGCCGCTTGTCCATGATCGGTGGTTTGAGCAGGATCGATCGAGATGTACCTCCTTATATGCTAGTCGAGGGGAATCCTTCGCGAGTGCGAGCTATCAATAAAATAGGTCTCGAACGTGCCGGTTTAACCCCAGAAGATTTGTTAGTTTTAAAGAAAACTTTTCGGATTTTATACCATTCTGGCTACACTCTCAATCAAGCTTTGGAACAGTTGGATTTGTTGCCGGAAAATCACCACTTGCAGCACCTGCGGAGATTTGTGCAACAGTCTGTAACCAAAGGGCGGCGCGGTTTGATTCCCGGCAAAAAATGAATGAGGTAGAATAAATCTATTGTTTGTAGTAAGGACTTTAGTCCTTATTAGCTAAAAGTCGCGTCAGAGAGGACTGAAGTCCTCACTACAAACCTATGAGTAGTTAGCTGTTTGTTTGTAGTAAGGACTTTAGTCCTTATTAGCTAAAAACCGCGTCAGAGAGGACTAAAGTCCTCACTACAAACCTATGAGAGAGAGGACTGAAGTCCTCACTACAAACCTATGGATTTTATGAAAATTTTTATCAGCACTGGTGAGGTTTCGGGCGATTTGCAAGGGGCGTTGTTAGTTTCAGCCTTAAAACGTCACGCTGTCGCCGCTGGTTTGGAGTTAGAAATAACCGCATTGGGTGGCCCTCGCATGGCCCAAGCTGGTGCTACTATTTTAGGCGATACTGTGGGTATTGGTTCTATGGGCATTATAGAATCAGTGCCCTATATTTGGCCAACGATCCAAGTTCAGCAAAAAGCTAAACAATATCTCAAAAAATTCCGTCCCGATGTTGTTGTGTTGATTGATTATTTGACTCCAAATCTCGGTATTGGTAGCTACATTCGCGGCTGTTTGCCGGATTTACCTGTGGTTTGGTACATCGCACCTCAAGAATGGGTTTGCTCGATTTCTCCTCGCAATACGGATCTGATTGTCAATATTGCCGATCGCATTTTGGCGATTTTCCCAGAAGAAGCTACTTATTATCAAAAAAAAGGATCTCAAGTGAGTTGGGTTGGTCATCCTTTGGTGGATAGAATGCAATCTGCGCCCAGTCGGGAAGTTGCCCGCAGAACTTTGGGAATTGAGCCGGAACAGGTGTCAGTCGCGCTAATTCCCGCTTCTAGAAAGCAAGAACTCAAGTACCTGATGCCGGTGATATTTGAGGCGGCTCGCATTATTCAAGCTAAAATGCCGGAGGTTCATTTCTGGATTCCGGTTTCTCAATCCGGTTTTCTCCGCAAAATCGAACAGGCGATCGAGAATTACGGTTTGCGGGCTACTGTGTTGGAAAATCACAATCTGGAAATCTTGGCGGCGGCCGACTTGGCGATCGCCAAATCTGGTACTGTTAATTTGGAATTAGCTTTGCTCGACGTTCCGCAAGTTGTCGCCTACCGCGTCAGTCGCATTACGGCGATGATTGCTCGCCACCTGCTGAAATTGTCGATTCCTTTTATTTCTCCCCCCAATTTGGTGCAAATGAAGCCGATCGTCCCGGAGTTGCTGCAAGATGAGGCTACTGCGGAAAATATAGTTTTCCACGCCCTGGAATTGCTGCAAAATGCCGATCGGCGCCAGCAAACCTTGGCGGATTATCGCCAAATGCGCCAAAGCGTGGGAGATGTCGGTGTGTGCGATCGCGCGGCTGCGGAAATAATCAAAAATGTTAAAATAAATACAGCTTCTTAAAACAATTTTAGTATTGAAATGTTATGCCAAGCTATCGGAAAAAGCGACCGATCGCTGTTGATTTATTTGCAGGCGCAGGCGGCATGACGCTGGGCTTTGAACAAGCAGGTTTTGACGTACTGGCCTCAGTCGAAATTGACCCCATCCACTGCGCTACCCACCAGTTCAATTTCCCGCACTGTTCTGTATTGTGCAAAGATGTCTCAGAGCTGACAGGAGCAGAAATTCGGGAAAAATCTGCGATCGGCAAGCGCGAAATCGACGTAGTAATCAGCGGTTCGCCCTGTCAAGGATTCTCGCTGATGGGGAAGCGCGATGTCGGCGATCCGCGAAATTCTCTAATTTTCCACTTTCAGCGCTTGGTTTTGGAACTCAAACCCAAGTTTTTTGTAATGGAAAATGTGCCGGGAATTGTAGCAGGCGAACACAAAGAACTCCTGAATCTTTTAATTAGCTCTTTTCTGGAAGCAGGCTATCAAGTAGAAGAAAACTATCAAGTTCTCAACGCCGCTCACTACGGAGTGCCGCAAGCTCGCAAACGATTGTTTCTGATTGGTTGTAAACAAGACTGCGATCTGCCAAAATATCCTCAGCCAACTACTTTTCTGCCTAAAAAGAAACTTCCTAAACGCTATAAAAAAGTTAATTTACCTGCGGTTCCGACAGTTTTGGAGGCGATTGGAGATTTGCCGGAAGTAGAAAAGTATAGCGAGTTGCTGCACCGAGATTGGGTAATGGCGGAGTACGGAAAGTGCAGCAGCGATTACGCGAGTTTTTTGCGCGGCTTCGATGATTTTGATAATGATTATGCTTACGATCGCCAGTACGATCGACAAATCCTCTCATCCAGCCGGCGCACCAAACATTCTCCCGAATGTATGGAAAGATTTGCAGCGGCAGCCTACGGCGAAAAAGAGCCGATCAGCCGTTTTTACAAGCTGCACCCCGACGGAGTTTGCAACACTCTCAGGGCTGGAACCGACAGGGCGAGGGGCGCTTATACTTCGCCAAGGCCAATTCACCCGATCGCGCCTCGGTGCATTACAGTCAGGGAAGCAGCGCGGCTGCATTCCTATCCTGACTGGTTTAGATTTCACGTCACAAAATGGCACGGTTTTCGCCAAGTCGGAAATTCTGTACCGCCGCTATTGGCGAAAGCTGTAGCAGCACAGATTATTTGCGCTTTGGGCGTGAAACCAATTAAGCCGAGTGTCAAGTTTTTAGTTGGAGATGATTCATTGCTTAAACTAAATTGGTCGGAAGCGGAACAATATTATTTCACAACCCACATTCCGCAGATATTCGATCGGATTTAATTTCAAAATAATTCAGAATCAAAAAAGCCTCAAATGATTGCATAGCAATCATTTGAGGCTTTTT
>NZ_JAEQCI010000253.1:0-2474 GCF_020738565.1 Microcoleus sp. PH2017_12_PCY_D_A
TTTCAAATATTCAGAATCGGGTTCAAAACCCAAACCAGCAAAAAACTTCTTAAGCAAATCAAGCTTTGATTGGTTTAATTTAAGCTCCCGCTGAACTTGTCACAAAGCTCGTTCAGCCCTTGTCTTAGAGTCCACAAAGTCATTGTAATCAGAGACAATCTGACTTTCAGATTGTTGTTTTTCAAGCCATTGGGCAGCCTGTTTCTTAATAACCTCATCGCCCTCCAAAAGATTATCGCCCGTCCAAGCAGCGATAATTTCACCAGAAGTTTGCAAGTTTCACCATTCGTTAAGCTTGTAAACAGGAAGAACAACTCTCAAAGAAAACATAAATTCGGACTCCAAAATTTAGTAGGGAAAAAAAGCGATCGCCCGTTCAAAACGACCGCTGAAGCAGAAAGGAATAAAACATCAAAGAAAAAAACTCAAGACTCAAGTCACAGCATCACCTCCCGGAGGCGATCGGCTGCAACAGCCAACTCGATTTTTGTAACAGGGAACCCGAACAGTGCGATCGGGATAAACGCGAATCACAACAGTACGGCCGTCGCACTGACTGGCAAGAACTTCGCCGCAGGGGCAAAAATTTTCCATTGATGGCACAGTTTCAAACAGCAAATCGCAAGGAACCCACTGACACATAGACTCAAGCGAAACTGTCTCAACAGTTCCAACGCCAGAAAATTCAGCAAACTGTTCGATCGGCTCGCTGTGCTCAAAGTCCCAAAGAACAATCGCCTCGCGAAACGCATCGAGGGATTCAAAATCATCCGGGTCTGGCGGCTCATCCACCAATTCAATCTCAAAATTTAGCAAATTTAATTGCCCGCCAGCATCAGATTGGAAGTGGATAATCTGGGACTGTGGCGGGGCATAGCGAGCCAAAAACCTATCAGAGAAAGTAACCCCAGTCAAAATCGGATTTTTGGCCGCTAAACCGATCGCTGCTGCCTCAGTTTTGACACCGGGGGAAGTTTTGACCGTTTCTATAAGCAGTTCCTGGCGGCTCCTGGACGCGATCGACACCAAGGATATTTTCCGATGTCAGTTCGATCGACTCCTGGACGCAATCGACACCGGGGGAAGTTTCCAGCAGTTTCAACAACGGAAGCTTGACACCAGCCAGCGCATCAATCCAACTTTGAGAGCGTCGCCGATCGCCTGTCGGAACAATATCAAGTTCGCGAGCGATCGCTTTGAGCTGACCAAAGGTCTTTTGTTGTAACTGTACAGCAGTGTAAGTGTACATAGTTTGAGGAAAAGGGCTTGAGCAGTACAAGCCCAGGGAGAACGTTACAGGGTATGCAAATTGCAGATAGATTAGCTACAAGGATTTTCGCAAAACAGTCGCAGCCAAAGCTCAGCTCGGCGAAACCCTTGTGTTGTCTATCTCTCCTTACTTTAGTATGGACTTTTTAAAATGTCAATACTAAAGTAAGGATTATATGTTAAAATGAATACAGAGTCCAAAGTTGAAACATCAACACCTACCTTGAAAAATCTGATCGAAGCCGCAGGAATAACACAACGACAATTAAGCAAAGACACAGGAATTGCAGAAGTAACCATTAACACTTGGGTTGCTGGACGCAAAATACCCAGACTAGATAACGCAATTCTCCTAGCGAGCAAACTAGGAATTTCTCTAAAAACCTTATCAAAAGCTATGGGAATAGACGTAAGTAAAGTTCCAGATGACTCAATCTCAGTAGCACAATCCAAATAAAACCAAACTGGCGACACCTGCCAGGGGATAAACCCACCCTGCTGCGTTCGTGGGAAACGAACTTTGATATCCCACACTGCACCGGACAAGGGTATGAGGGCCGGAAAGTTCAAAAAACCTTTCCCATCAAAGTGGTGCGACAGCCGGAGAGACGGCATTTTTACTCTCATCCCACCCACCATGCACAAAACCTACCCCCCAGAAGTCCGCGAGCAAATCAGGCGCTTCCTGCTGTACAAAAACGGAAAGCAAATGGTAAAGCGATACCTAGCCATACTCAGCAGCCCTGAATACGCCGACGGTTACAAAAAACGCCGCAGTACCAAAAAAACGCAGTGCAACAAATAAAACTGTTCCCGCAACCAACAGCGACGCCGCAGTACAAAGCCGGCGATTGGGTAAAAACCAAGCGAAAACCGGCGATCGCAGCCTGGATTAAACGCGGCGAAATTTTCAAAGTTAACGCCGTCCACCCGATCGACGGCAGCATCCAATTTTGGAACCCACACACCAACCAATGGGATTTTTTATATCCAGAAGAAGTTAAGCCTTGCCCAGCGCCATTAACTGCCGAGACTGTTGTGGAGAATCTCAAACCTCCATTAACTGCCGAGACTGTTGTGGAGAATCTCAAACCTCCATTAACTGCCGAGACTGTTGTGGAGAATCTCAAACCTCCATTAACTGTCGAGACTGTTGTGGAGAATCTCAAACCTCCATTAACTGTCGAGACTGTTGTGGAGAATCT
>NZ_JAEQCI010000062.1:0-34301 GCF_020738565.1 Microcoleus sp. PH2017_12_PCY_D_A
GAGGACTGAAGTCCTCACTACGAACCTTTTTTTGAGGACTGAAGTCCTCACTACGAACCTTTTTTTGAGGACTGAAGTCCTCACTACGAACCTTTTTTTTGAGGACTGAAGTCCTCACTACGAACCTTTTTTTGTAATGTTTTTTAGATATAGTTTTTTACGCAATTAGCAATCTTACTGCTACCACCAGCTTTGCCCATTCTTTCTAAGCCATTTTTAACGCAAGTTTCTAAATATTTTTGGTCTTGCAAGGTGCGATCGACTGAAGCGGCAGCTTGTTTGATAATCTCAGGGTTTGCTGGTTCTGTGCCAATAACTTGTACTGAATTACCTAACAGCCGATTTTGAGCTTCGGCAAACCGATAGGTAAATGACGGGCCTTTACCGGGGATGGTAATTACTGGTTTTCCTAAGCCGACAGCTTGTTCGATCGCACTTCCCGTCATCCCGATTACTAAATTGGATTGCTGCAAAATGTCGGCGAAAGCATCAGAATAGCAAATTACTTCCACGGTTGCTGCTTTTTCATTACCCTGCTGTTTGATTTCTTGACAAACTAACTTTCCGTCTCGGTGCAGCCATCCGGATCGCGCTGCAATATCATCTAATTCCAGCATTAAACTGGGAACTAAGGCTGCCCGAAACTGCACTGGTAAGGTAGAGTTGGCGGCAATTTCTTTGACCAATTTTAGCAGCAAAATCAGGTTTTCCGTGGCTTCGGGGAGGCGCGAACCGGGCAGAAGGGCGATCGTGCTGACTCCAGGCTTTAACTGCAAATCTTTGCCTGTAGGAATGAGGTTGTCCATGACAGGATTGCCGACAAACTTGGCTTTCTCGAAACCCTGTCGGTTTAAGTCCGCAGCAGTCAAAGCGTCCCTAGTGAAAATAGCCAGACATTGCTCGGAGGAAAGCAAATAATTTAAGAGGAAACCCAAATCGGCTAGCCCTTCGTAATAAGTAGAATGAGCTGACAGAAAAATTATATACGGGCGGCCTGTGGCATGGGCGAACCCCGCCGCGACAATATCCCCAGTCGTCACCACCAAATCGCAGCGCCCAGAATGGGCTCGGGTAGCCTGCAATTGCTGCAAAGTCAAACGAATTAGCCCCGCCCTCACATCTTTGAGGAAAAATAGGGGATTCATGTAAAAAACTCCCCCAGATGGCATGGGACTGGTGGGCCCAATAATTGGTACGCTCGATCGCGCGTAAGCAGCCCCGTCACCTACAATGGGCATTGCTGAAACCTGAATATTTGGCGCAGATGTTCTCAAAGCATTGACAATTTGACAGTTAATCGTGTCTTCCCCGTGGCCGTTGCTGAGGAAAAGTATTTCCTTGGATTTCATAAAAATTATGGGTAGAAACCCCGTCCTTTTAGGACGGCTTTGCATTTTGAATTTACTTGAGCAACTTGGGATTGGTTGACGGGAGTGTACTTTTGTACTGCACTTTCAACGGGACAATTACCGCCTCAAATCTTCCAATCCTGTACGCATAGTAATTCGCTCAATTGAGCCTCCCTTTCGGGGTAATGTTAGCTTGTCGGTCAATGTTTTCTGAGCTTGTTAGGCTAGCAGCACTGTTTCTGTTACCTTAAAACTGTTTAACTACCAGCGACAGAGCGGGGGACTAGCACGCATCCGGTGGGTGTCGTGACTCAAAAAACCTAGTCAGTTAAGACTTAGGCCCGTCAGAATGGCTTGTCTGATTTCTCTTCCAAGCCTCATGCCGTCGGGGCTGAGGTTCCTGACAAAATCAGAATTTAGTGGCGAGATTATTTTAAACACAGCCGGGCGATCGCTACCCGCAGGTCGGCGAACTTTTTGTTAGTCTAATTTAAATACATTGTGGAAGTGAAACAGCGTGAATATTGAAATTGGGCGGGGCAAAAGTGCTCGCAGAGCTTACGGCATAGATGAAATCGCCCTCGTACCGGGACAGCGTACCCTCGATCCGAGTTTGGCAGATACTAAGTGGCAGATTGGTGGGATCGATCGAGAAATCCCGATTATCGCCAGCGCCATGGACGGAGTAGTCGATGTGCGGATGGCCATTTTGCTGTCGGAATTGGGAGCAATGGGCGTGCTCAACCTTGAAGGAATTCAAACCCGCTATGCCGATCCCCAGCCAATATTAGAGCGCATTGCTTCTGTTGGGAACCACGAATTTGTGTCCCTGATGCAGCAACTATATGCCGAGCCCATCAAGCCAGAATTAATCGAACTCAGAATTAAAGAAATTAAAGCTGGAGGAGGGATTGCTGCCGTCAGCGGTACCCCGGCCGCTGCGAGCAAATACGGCTTAAAAGTTGCTGAATCTGGAGCCGATATATTTTTTGTGCAAGCAACTGTAGTCTCTACTGCTTTTCTTTCTCCAGAGTCGATCGCATCTTTAGACTTGACCCAATTCTGTCAAGAGATGCCAATACCCGTAATTTTGGGCAACTGCGTGACCTACGAAGTCGCCATCAATTTAATGAAAACTGGCGCCGCAGGCATTCTCGTGGGCATCGGGCCGGGGGCTGCTTGCACGTCCAGGGGCGTATTGGGTGTCGGCGTTCCCCAAGCCACAGCGGTAGCAGACTGCGCCGCCGCGCGGGACGACTACTATCGCGAAACTGGTAAATACGTGTCGGTGATTGCTGACGGCGGTTTAATTACTGGCGGCGATATCTGCAAGTGCATTGCCTGCGGCGCTGATGGAGTGATGATTGGTTCGCCCTTTGCTAGGGCTGCGGAAGCTCCGGGCCGCGGCTTTCACTGGGGGATGGCGACTCCGAGCCCGGTTTTGCCGCGCGGCACTCGGATTCGCGTCGGGACGACGGGCACTGTGGAGCAAATTTTGCGGGGCCCAGCACTGCTAGATGACGGCACGCACAACTTCCTCGGAGCTCTGAAAACGAGCATGGGCACTCTGGGCGCTAAGGATATTAAGGAGATGCAGCAAGTGGAAGTAGTCATTGCTCCTTCTCTGCTGACGGAGGGTAAAGTCTATCAAAAAGCTCAGCAGTTGGGTATGGGTAAGTAGATTTACCGATCGAATACCATAGTACCTTGACAAAATTTGTGCGATCGTCTCGAAATTTACAGAATGTTGTGGAATTATCGAGAAGGAGGTGTCACAATATAAGAAGCGGAGACGCATGTTTCCGTTCACTCCTCACACCACACTCCGCCCGGACTACTGTTCGGGCGGTTCCTTTTTGACCCCAAGCGCTCCCCTTTACTGACTAGGTACGGGGTTAAGGCTGTTCGATCCGGAGAGTGGGGAGAGGGGGAGAGGGGGAGAGGGGGGTGATACTAAATCCGCGTTTCCGACTCCCTTTATTCTTCAGTCGGCCGAGGACACTTTGTTTGTATAGACGCGGTTTCAACCGCGCCCGTCCGATCGGGGATATCTAACCCGGATTTGGTATGACAGAGAATTTTTTGGCTGCCGTTTGCCGAATTCTAACTTCCATGTCTCGAATTCCTTCAGAAGCCTGCTCTTACAATCGTCGCTCCTACCCAAAAAGCGATACCAGCCCCCGACAACTCAGAATTTTAGACTTTTGTTTGAACTGGCAGATTCAACGCTGCAACTAGAGCCGTTCTCAAAAAAATCAGGTATGCTTGCGTGCCCGCGTGCCCGGCTCCGGCCTATGCCCGGCTCCGGCCTATGCCCTATGCCCTATGCCCTATGCCGGATAGTACCTCATCTTTCTGAGAAATGCTAGAAATCTCAAATCTCAAATCTCAAATCGTAAAATTGACTGACGCAAGTGGTGACACTTTTTGCTAAACTTGTTATCCGAGAAATAGTATTTACAAGGATGGCTAGGGATGTCAGCAGCCGCGCAAGTAACCGACTCTACCTTTAAGCAGGAAGTGCTCGATAGCGAAGTTCCAGTTCTAGTGGATTTTTGGGCTCCCTGGTGCGGGCCCTGTCGGATGGTGGCGCCCGTCGTAGAGGAAATTGCCCAGCAATATGAAGGGCAGGTGAAGGTAGTAAAAGTTAATACCGACGAGAATCCTAACGTGGCAAGTCAATACGGTATCCGCAGCATTCCGACGCTGATGATATTTAAGGGCGGTCAGCGGGTTGATATGGTGGTTGGGGCAGTTCCGAAAACTACTCTGGCCAACACTCTGGAAAAGTACATTTAACCGAACTGCGAGGGGCTTCGCGCTGTTTTTTTTGCTGCGAAAGCCAACTCCCTTCACAACCGGGGCAAAGCTACTAGAAAAGTTATTAGTTGCTAGCAGCGCAATTTGCTGGTGGCTATTGGCTGATAAATGTGGCTTGCCCCTTAATTTTCACGATCCGACAAATTGTTACCGTTTCGGAAAAATTCATGATTCCTTCTGGTCAAGGTTTTGAGTCCCTCCAAGCTGATGCGCTCGATTTGATCGATCGCCTGCCAAAGTTAAAGAACTCTGAGTGGATCGAACGATCGCTCTCGACGATAGTGCAAATGGCCGGAGAGGATCTCGATCGCCTGGATTGGAAAATTATCTCGTCGTCTCTGCGGGATATGGAAAAGGCTTTTTCCATGTTTTATCCTTACCGCCACGTTCGCAAAATTGTGATTTTTGGTTCCGCGAGGGTGTCGCCGACATCGCCGGAATATTTGCTTGCCAGAGATTTTGCGCGGGCGATCGCCCAGCAGGGGTTTATGGTGATTACTGGGGGCGGCGGGGGGATCATGCAGGCGGGGAACGAGGGGGCGACTGCTGAACGTTCTTTTGGGCTGAACATTCAGTTACCTTTCGAGCAGAGTTCTAATCCTTTCATTGCGGGCGACTCGAAATTGCTCAATTTTAAATATTTTTTCACGCGCAAGTTATTCTTTCTGCGGGAAAGCGATGCTTTGGCTTTGTTTCCCGGCGGTTTCGGCACTCTGGATGAGGCTTTTGAGTGTCTGACTTTGACTCAAACGGGCAAGTTTGGGCCGGCTCCTTTGGTTTTGCTCGATCGACCCGGAGGAGATTATTGGCTTGATTGGAATTATTTTGTGCAAAAACAATTGCGGGGCAGGGGTTTGATTTCTGCTGACGATCGCAGCCTGTATACGATTACAGACGATATAAATGTCGCTTGTGAGGCGATCGGGAGTTTTTATCTAGTTTATCACTCCTGCCGCTACGTGGATGGAAAACTGGTACTTCGTTTGAAAACTGAACTTTCTGACGAGAATGTCGATCGATTAAATACTGATTTTAGCGATATTGTGGTTACGGGAAAAATTGAAAAAAGTAAAGCTCTGCCCGCCGAAGCCGCAGATGAAACCTTCGCTTTACCGCGCCTAGTTTTGCACTTTAACCAGCGGGATGCGGGGCGGCTTTATCAGCTAATTGCTGCTATTAATCAAATGGGTGCAGCTTCGCCGGCCGCAGCTCATCCAGAACAAAAGTAGTCAGTAGTCATTAGTCATTAGTTATTAGTTATTAGTTATTAGTTATTAGACCTCTTGCCTCAGTCCTTTTAATCAAATTTTGGAACGGGATCTCCGGCCCATTCGACAAGAAAAAACTTTTTGTGGGATGGGCGTCCCGCCCGTCCTAGCTATTTTTGCAAGAGGTCTATTAGTCATTAGTTAGCGAATAAAGAACTTTAATCTGGGTGAGATTATAAAAAGTTTGACAGCCTGTCTTTTGACAAAAGCGATCGACTCAGCTCAATATTTATACTAAAGTTAAGAAACCAGCGGGTAATAGCAAAAGCAAATATTTTAGGAAAAAACAGCCAAATGCTAGACCTCCTGCTAATAAGCGCTTTAGGATTTCTCGGCAGTTTCGGTCACTGCGCGGGGATGTGCGGCCCGCTGACAGTGGCATTTTCGCTGTCTAGTTCCCGCAACGATAAATTAGCTGCTTTCCGCTTTCACCTGCTGCTGAATTTGGGGAGAATTGCTGCTTATGCTTTGGTTGGCGCTGCAATTGGCGGGCTGGGTTCGGTATTAATTGCTGGCGGACAAATGGCCGGTACAGGTAGCGAATTGCGGCGCGCGATCGCACTTTTGACAGGTACAATGCTAATTTGGTTCGGTGTAGTGCAAATTAAACCAGATTTTTTGCCGAGATTACCGCTGTTACACCCAATGAAGCACGATCGCATCAGCAATGCAATGACCGAGATTTCAACTCAAAAAAGCTGGTGGATACCATTAGCTTTGGGTTTGCTTTGGGGTTTAATTCCCTGCGGTTTCCTATACTCCGCGCAAATCAAAGCAGCGGAAACCGGAAACCCAATTTTCGGTGCGGCAACGATGTTTGCATTCGGAATGGGCACGCTGCCAACTATGCTGGGAGTGGGTTTTTTTGCTGGTAGATTCAGCGCCCACAAACGCAGTCAACTTTTTCGTGCGGGCGGTTGGGTGACAGTGGCGATCGGCATAATTACTCTGCTGCGAACCGATGCAATGGTTGATGTGACTGGTCACGCATCCCTACTCTGCTTAATCCTAGCACTGATTGCCCGTCCAATTAGTCAGTTTTTCCCGCAACTGCTGCGCTACCGCCGCGCCTTGGGTGTGGGCGCGTTTATCCTCGCAGTCGCCCACACATTTCATATGCTAGATCATACCCTGCAATGGAATTTTGATGCTGTATCTTTCATGGTGCCGCAGCATCAGTTGGGGATGGTGGCTGGGATGCTGTCGCTGCTGTTGATGCTGCCGGCGGCTGTTACAAGTTGCGATCGCATTCAACATCATTTAGGCAAACTGTGGCGGCCAATTCACCTGTTAAGCGTTCCAGCTTTCTTGCTGTGCGCCCTACACGCAATACTCATCGGTTCCCACTATCTCGGCGGTTTTGAATCGACGGCGGTTAATCAATTGCGGGCGCTGCTGTTGGGAATAATTGCCTTGAGTGTCTTGTTTGTGCGATCGCGCTTATTTTGGTCAATCTTATCACTGGATAATTTCTATGTTTCGCCTGTCAAACAAAAGTAAAATTTTAGGATTATTAGTTTTTTGCGGATTGCTAGTCGAAGCCACAATTCCGACAGCGCCGCAAATTAACTCAATCGCAGTTTTCGCCCATGAAGTCGAAGTCTCCGGAGATGTAGCCGCCACCTTTCACCTAGAACCCAACCACAATCCCCGCGCCGGAGAACCTGCAAAAGTGTGGTTTGCCCTGACTCGCAGGGGCGGTCAAATCATTCCGTTAGAGCAGTGCAATTGCAAATTAGCGGTTTACCCCAAAAATCACAAAAAGGGGGATAAACCGCTGATGCAGCCCCCTCTCAAAGCCATATCTGCCGAAAAATATCAAGGCATTCCCGGAGCCGACATCGTATTTCCAAAAGCTGGTATTTACGAACTTGAATTGAGCGGCACAGCAAAAACAGGAGCTAATTTTAAACCCTTTGAACTAAGTTACACTGTCACTGTTAGGTAACATCATCTCCATCAACAAACATCAATCTTGTACGGGCGGGTTCACCGACAACAATTGCCTAAAATCCACAATCTCCCAAACCCGCCCCCACCCAACGTTCGGTAATATCAGATACGTTAGCATCAGAACTATTCGTCTCTCTCCTATCTTTCTCTGCGTTCTCTGCGCTCTCTGCGGTTAAATCATTCCGATCAAATCTGTATAAAACCTTAAAAATTGCCCGCTCTACAAAAGGTCACAATTTTTTACACTACAGTATAACCAGTGTCCATTCTTGAAGTCGTGGAAACAAACCTATCTGGAACTGACCAAAGGAGATAACAATGGATATCTTATCTAACACCGTGGCGCTATCGCGGATGCAATTTGCGCTAACGGCAATATTCCATATGCTGTGGCCGGTTCTGACTACTGGAATGGGGATTTATCTGGTAATTGTCGAAGGAATGTGGCTAAAAACCCGCAATCCCGACTACTACCACCACGCTCGTTTTTGGTCTAAACTTTATGTCTTAAACTTCGGAATCGGAGTCGCAACTGGCATTCCGATGGAATTTCAATTCGGCACAAACTGGGCACCGTTTGCCGAAGTTACAGGCGACTTTTTTGGCAGCATTTTAGGATTTGAAGCTTCCATGGCATTTATGCTAGAAGCTGGCTTTTTAGGAATTATGCTGTTCGGTTGGGAGCGCGTGCACCCGCTCGTTCATTTGTTCGCTACAGTCATGGTAGCCTTCGGCGCCAACCTATCAACAGTATGGATTTTAGTCGCTAACTCTTGGCTGCAAACTCCGGCGGGCGGAGAAATGGTCAATGGCAAGTTTATTGTCAGCGATTACTTTCAAGCAATTCTCAACCCCTTCGCATTAAACAGCATTCTTCATATGTTTTTTGCGACGCTAGAAACTTCGCTGTTTGTGATTGGCGGTATTAGCGCTTGGTACATTCTCAACAAGCGCAATCAAGCGTTTTTTTCCAAGTCGTTAAAAATTGCGATCGCCACAGCCATCGCCGTTGCACCTTTGCAGATATACATCGGACATTTGAGCGCCGAACAAGTCTATCACTATCAGCCGGCAAAATTAGCAGCAATGGAAGCTCAGTGGGAAACAACTGCGGCGGGACAAGCTGCTAATTGGAGTTTGGTAGCAATTCCCGACGAAAAAGCACAGAAAAATAGCTGGGAAATTGTAGTTCCCAATGCTTTGGGATACATTCTGGAATTCAAAGAAAAACTTTCCGCACCGGTACTCGGTTTAAAGGAATGGAAACCCGAAGATAGACCCCGGATGGTGGGTTTAATCTACTACTCCTTCCGCACCATGATTGCGATCGGATTTTACTTAGCAGCGCTGATGGTTTTCAGTACAATTCAGTGGCTGCGGGGCAAACTTTCGGCTGAAAATATTGCCGGACAAAATTGGCTGATGCGCGCTTGGATTTTAGCAGCTCCCCTCGGATATATTGCGGTAGAATCGGGTTGGATAGTGCGCTGTGTCGGCAGACAACCGTGGGCTTTGTACGGTCAACTTCGCACTGCTGACGCTGTATCGACAATCCCCGCTAGCAATGTTTTAGTTTCCCTCAGCTTCTTTGCTGTTGTCTACAGCTTTTTGTTTGTTTGTGCCATGTATTTCGGCAGCAGAATTATCCGCAAAGGCCCGAATTTAAATCTGCCTGTACCGGGATTGGACAATGAACCGGCAATCGAAACTCAACCCGCAGAACACATTCCCGATCGACGTCCAGTAGAAGCACAACAATAGGAGATTTTATGCAAGCTTTGGAGCATTTTCTCCCGCAAGTTTGGTTCGTAATTTTAGGCATTTTTCTGTTGCTCTATGTCATGTTAGACGGTTTTGACTTGGGAGTAGGAATCTTGTCTCTGACTGCGGATGACGAGGAACGCCGGGGCATTTTAATGACCAGTCTGGGCAATGTTTGGGATGCTAACGAAACTTGGCTGGTGTTGATGGGAGGTGCTTTATTTGGTGCTTTTCCCCTCGCTTACGGCACGATTTTAACTGCTTTGTACATCCCGATTTGCATGATGCTTTTTGGGTTAATCTTTCGGGCTGTAGCGTTTGAGTTTCGGGAGCATTCTAACCGGAAAAAATTCTGGAATTATGCTTTTGGTGCTGGCAGTTTCCTGGCGTCTTTAGCTCAAGGATTCGCCCTCGGTGCGGTACTGGAAGGCATTGCGGTTGATGAGGCGGGTCATTTTGTCGGCACTACTTGGGATTGGCTGGATTGGCGATCGATCTTGGTGGCTTTGACGCTGGTTCAAGGCTACGTTTTGATCGGTTCCACCTATCTAATTATGAAAACCGACGGGGAACTGCAAACAACTCACTACCGCACTGCTAAAATTGCGGCGGTGACGACGTTAATCGGAGCGGTTTTAATTACGATCGCCACTCCGGTTTTTTACGAAAGTACGAGGGCGAGGTTGTTCGATAAACCGCTGGTTTATGTGTTTGTGGCGATTCCTTTGCTGGGAGTGCTGTTTGTGGGAATGCTGCTAAAAAGTCTCGCGAGCAAAGAAGAACGGACGCCTTTTGTGTGGACGATTTTGATTTTCTTGCTCAGTTTTATCGGCTTGGGATTGATTGTGTTTCCCTACATTATCCCCACGCAAATCACGATTTACAAAGCCGCTGCTTCGCCCAGCGCGCTGGTGTTTATGATTGTGTTCATCGGCTTTCTCATCCCGATTATGATTTTTTACAACATCTACAATTATGTTGTGTTTCGGGGTAAGGTTGCTGGCGGATATCACGGCGAATAAAATAGGTTCGATCGTTCGGACTTCAGTCCTCATAAAACAAATCTAAGGACTAAAGTCCTCATAAAAATCTAAGGACTAAAGTCCGAACGATCGAACCAATGGGTCGCTGAAAGCGGGATTTTTGATAAAATCTTCATCGGTTAAACTTTGCAGGAAAGCCAATAAATCTCGCTGTTCTTGCACAGTCAATTTAAACCCGGAAACAAAATTGCTTTTGAGCGGATTTTCGCTACCTCTTCCCGCCAATTCTCCTTTCTTAATAGTGCGGCCTCCCGCTTTATAGTGACCGATAACTTCTTCCAAAGTTTTGATACTCCCGTCGTGCATATAAGGTGCGGTCAAAGCAATATTTCGCAGGGTTGGTGCTTTGAATTTGCCCATGTCTGAGGGTTCGTTGGTGATTTCGTAAACCCCAGTATTATTGGGCGGATAAGCGCCTTTGCCGTCAATATTGTACAAGCCTGTATTGTGAAAAGCTATTTCTTTGAAAGCTAGGCGATCGTGCATGATAGAATCTGAGAAGTTTAGCCCGCCGTGACAGTGAAAGCATTCTAAGCGTTCGCTGTTAAATAATTCTTCGCCCCGCTTTGCTGAGGCTGAAATCGCGCTGTAGTCGCCGCTGTAGCGGTAGCGATCGTAGGGAGAACTGAGGGAAATTAAAGTGCGTTCAAAGGAGGCGATCGCCTTTGCTAAGTTGCTAATATTAATAGGATTTGGTTCTTGACTAAAAGCTGCTGCAAACATTTTTTGGTACTGTATATCCGATCGCAACATTGCCAAAAGTTCCTCTTCTTTGCCTACCATTCCCATTTCTACCGGGTGTTCGCCAAACAAAGGTACTAATAGTTGAGATTCTAGTTTATTTTGTAGAGGGTTTGCCCAAGTCAGGACGGAATTGTAGCCAATGTTGGCTAAACTCATAGGATTGCGCGGGTGTTTTTCGACCGTTGCGCCGACTCCTACTGTTTTGCCGTCAGTGAAAGCTTTCGCTTGAATGTGACAGGAAGCACAGGAAAATTCGCCCGTGACTGATAGGCGTTTTTCGTAGAAAAGATGCCTTCCCAATTCGACTTTTTCTGGGCTGATTGGGTTGTCGGGGGGTACAATTGGTTTTGGCATTCCAGCGGGAATATTCCAATTGTAAGTTGGAGGTATTGGAGTTGCTAAACTGGAATTTTTGGAGTAGAATACTGCACTCAAATTAATTGCTAGGAAGCATGAGAAAATGCAGATAATAGTAAAAGCTGATAATCGTTTCCCGTTCATACAAACAATTAAAAACCTTTTTAGTTAACTTTAAAGAAAGTCTGTCCCGCCGCAGCTTTGTCTCCAAAGGGTAAACCTAAATTTTTCATGATTCCGGCGCAGTCGCCGTCATTCGCTTCTGACATACACCCAGGCGGAGTATTTGCTTGATTGACTGCTAAATTAGTTTGAGAAACTAGGGATTTTAGGTCGGCAATCACTGTATTTTTTGTGGCATCGAAGTTACTAAAAATAACTTTTGAGGTATTGGAATTAGTGCAAACAGTCGGCTTTTGATTTTTGTCTTCAGCTTTGCATCCTGTGCTGCCTAAATGAATAGCAAAACCTGGCAATCCGCCGTGATTTCCTTGATTGCCTTCTCCGTGGGCAATATTGCTGCTTTGTCTGCCTGATTTACCATCATGCTTTTTGTCAACCATTGAATTTTTTAAGTCAATTCTCAGAAATTTGTAGCCGCCGCGCCAGTTCCACCACAGGGATGTTAAATTCAGGGGAGAAGGTGCTAGAGTTGCGTCTTCGTGATTGAGGTTAGAAGGCACACCGAGGGTGAATTGTAGACCTTTGTAGTTGCCTTTGGGTATTGTGCCAATTAGCCGATCGCGAATTTCGACTGTTCCGTTAGCACAAGCACCGGATTTATCTTCAAAATCTAGCAAAGCCACGTTTTGATGCTGCCATTTGCCGTCTTGTTTTAAACTCAGCGCTACAGCTTTACCGCTGGCATCAATTAATGCAATATCCGATACATAAAAACGGAAATCTGTAGCGGTAACAGTAGCAGCCGGCGTACCTAAATTGCTGTAGCTTTCGCCGCAGTTAAATGGTTTTTCGCCTACCATCGCGCTAAATTTAATCTCTACTTCTTGAGTTTCTGTTGCTGTGGCTTGATGCCTGTCAATTGCCGAATAGCTGCACAGCATAGCGATGCCTGCGGCAGTTGAGGCTAGGATTAGTTGTTTTTTCATTGAGAAATACTTAAAATACTGAGTTGGATAATTTCGGGATAATTTTTACACTTGTTTGCTTGCATTGTCAAATGACGACCTGTCAAACTTGCAAGGCAAAAGGAAGAGGCAAGAAGGAAAAGACAAATTGTATGATTAAGTGTTTATAAAGAAACAGTCGATCGAAATACTTGATGATGTATTGTTTCTAAATAATTACTTATATCCCTAAAATCTAAAAGCTAAAATTGTATGAACCCTCTGCCGAATTACCGCCCCAAACAGTTATCCCTCGGCCCTTTGGAGGCGGAGATTTTAAATATAGTTTGGGAGCTAGAAGTTGCTACAGTGAAAGAGGTGCACGATCGCATTTTATCCGATCCCGATCGCGAATTGGCCTATGCTTCAGTAACAACGGTGCTGCGCCGCTTGACAGACAAGGGTTGGCTGGCGTGCGACAAAAGCGAACGGACATTCACTTGGCAACCTTTAGTTTCTCAGCCTGAAGCCCAAGCACTGTTTGCTTACGATCGCTTGCAGAAGTTTTTAGCAGTTGGCAATCCCGATATTGTAGCAGCATTTGCTGACAGTCTCGACCAAGCAACCGTCGAACAATTAGAAGAAATTTCCCTTCGCATTCAAGCTGTCCGCCAAGCCCGGGAGGAGCAAAAATAATGCACTTAATCCTGATTGTTACCGCGTTGGCTGCGGCTTGCTGCGTGAGACTGAAATGGTCTGTTCCTTCAGGGAATTGGGCCCGCCGCTGGGAGCGATCGCTCTTATTTTTCTTGTTTCCCCCGCTGCTGTTACTCGCGACAGCTATCGCAGTGATTTTTATGGGAACTCAGGGGCAAATGGTAAGATTTTGGGACGGATGGTTTAGCTATTTGTTAGCTGTATTTTTTATAATAGCAGCAGAAATTTTGTGTGTCAAGTTAGCGACAGATGGCTATCTATTTCTTAAACAAATTCGCACTTATTCTCAGAAAAACATAGCCGGAATAAATGTCAGAGTTCTGGAAACTCCTGCTCTATTTTCTGCGATAATTGGTTTCTGGCATTCAGAATTTGCAGTCAGTACGGGATTGTTAAAAACCCTAGACTCAGCTCACTTACAAGCAGTAATTGCCCACGAACAAGCGCACTACTATTATCGGGATACCTTCTGGTTTTTCTGGCTGGGATGGCTGCGGAAAATTACTGTTTGGCTGCCGAATACGCAAGCTTTGTGGGAGGAGTTATTAACACTGCGGGAATTGCGGGCTGATGCTAAAGCGGCAGCGGTAGTTGATGGTTTATTGTTAGCAGAAGCTTTGCTGTTGGTAGCGAGTTATCCGCACCGAAATTTTGATGTAGGTTGCGTTGTTGGTGTTGTCGGTTCACCAAATAGATTGGGAGAGAGAATAGAGGCGCTGTTGGCAGAACCTGAACCAGTTTGCAAGGTAAATAAATGGTTGTTGGCTTGGTTGATTTTAACGCTTTTGCCTTTGTTAAGTGTGCCGTTTCACGGTTGATTGAAGTTGGGACGATCGCAGAAACTCTTGAGGAATTATACACTTCGACCAAAGAAACCGGGTTTTTTACCCTTATTAAAGGCTGTTAACCAGTATTTTCGTAAAAAACCCAGTTTCTACCTGCAGGGCTATCTTTAATATCTGCATCAGTTATATAATAAGTATTGGGTCAAGCAAAGTTAAGCAGTGAGGCGATCGAATGCCCTCTCCATTTCCGGGGATGAATCCCTATTTAGAACAACCAGAATTGTGGTCGGAAGTTCACAGCCGCGCGATTGTAGCAGCCGCAATCGCGATCGAACCTGAATTAAATCCGAACTACCGAGTTGCGATGGAAAAGCGGATATATCTCAGCGCATCTGCTGAATTAGTAGGAATTCCAGACATTTCCCTCGTCTCCAAACAGTCAAATCTAACTCTACCAGTTTCTGGCACTGCTACCCTCACTCGCACCGAACCGATTCCTGTTCTAGTGCCGCTACCGGAAACTGTGGAAGAAAGCTATTTAGAAATTAGAGAAATGCCCAGCGGTAGAGTTATTACCGTTATCGAACTGCTTTGTCCCAAGAATAAAAGCGCAGGAGAAGGACGGAATGCTTATGAAACTAAACGGCAGCAATTATTGGAAAGCCGCACCAATTTAGTCGAAATTGACCTGCTCAGAAGTGGCAAACCAATGCAGATTTTAGGTGTCACGCAGCGCACTGATTATCGGATTTTAATCTGTCGCGGTTCTCAACTCCCCCAAGCTCAATTATATGCTTTTAGCGTGCGAGACCAGATTCCTGCTTTGCGAGTACCTTTGCAACCGCTAGATACAGAACCGGAACTCGATTTACAGGCTGTATTAATGGGTGTCTACAATCAAGCTAGATTTGATTTAGCTATAGATTACTGTCAAGAACCCCGCCCGCCTTTGAAAGCAGCAGATAGGGAGTGGGCAGATAATTTGCTGCGACAGCAGGGAGTGCGATCGTAATATAATTTTGGATTTTAGATTTTAGATTTTAGATTTTATCCCTTTATTTTTTTACCTATTACCCATTACCTATTACCTATTACCTTAAAACTTACGCACGAAGTGGCTCAAATGCCGATCCCCCCTAACCCCCCTTAAAAAGGGGGGAACCTGAAAGTCCCCCTTTTTAAGGGGGGTTGGGGGGATCGATGCGTCCAGGACTGTACTTATTACCCATGACGCATTACCCAGTACCAAATTATAAGGGAAGTTCGATCGCAAATTCCGTTCCTTCGCCCAAAACCGAACGGCATATCAAGGTTCCGCCGTGTTTTTCCGCGACAATTCGGTAACTGATGGCTAACCCCAAACCGGTGCCTTTCCCCATCGGTTTTGTGGTGAAAAATGGGTCAAATAATTGGCGGCGCACGTCTTCTGTCATGCCGATCGCATTATCGGCAATGCGGATGCAAATACTATTTTCGTTAAGGGCTTCTGTGCGAATGCTAATAGTTGGTTTCCAGTCGCCGCCGCCGGAGCGCCTTTTTTGATTGCAAGCATCTTCCAAGGCATCAATACTGTTGCTTAGCAGATTCATAAATACCTGATTTAGCTGGCCTGGATAACATTCAATTAAGGGTACTTTTCCATAATCTTTGATGACTTTAATTTCGGGATATTCGGATCTAGCTCGCAGTTTGTTGTGCAAAATTAGCAGTGTGTTGTCTATGCCTTCATGAAGATTGGCAGGCTGCTTTACCGAGTCGTCTAAACGCGAGAAGTTTCGCAAACTCAGAACTATTTCGCGAATGCGATCTGCTCCCATTTTCATCGAAGAGAATATTTTTAATAAGTCTTCTTTCAGGAATTCTAAATCTATGTTTTCAATATATTCTTGAACTTCTACTTGTGGTTGAGGATAGTGTGTTTGGTACAGTTCCACAAGCTGCAATAAGTCTCTCATATATTGGCTGGCGTAGGAAATATTGCCGTAGATAAAACTCACGGGATTGTTGATTTCGTGGGCGACTCCTGCTACCATTTGACCGAGACTTGACATTTTTTCGGTATGAATTAGGTGAGCTTGAGTTTCTCGGAGTTCTTTGAGAGCTATTTCTAGCTGCTGGGCTCTGTTGTTGGCGATCGCCTCGGAGAGCCGCAAAGCATCCTCCGCTGCTTTGCGCTCTGTCACGTCAAAAATGGCGCCGTTGAGGGATAAAATTTGACCGTCTGGATTGAAAATAGCTTGACCTTTTTCTGCAACCCACCGCACGTTTCCGTTGCTGTGAATCAGGCGATATTCGATCGCGTAAGGTTGTTTTGTCTTGACAGCCCGATCGACAATTTTATCGATCTGCTCCACGTCATCGCGATGAACTATGCTAGGAAAAGCTTGCACGGGTTTTTGCATAAAGTTATCTGCCCGATAGCCGGAAATAGCTTCTATGCCGCTGCTGATAAAAGTTAAGCTCGATCGCCCCGCAGCGCTGCAACGGTAAACTGCGCCGGGAATATTGGAAACTAATGACCTAAATTCTTGTTCCCTTTCCCGCAAAGCTGCCTCAATCCGCTTGCGATCGCTAATGTCGCGAGCAAAGGCGCACTGATATTCTTGGCCGTTAAATTGCCAATGGTCGATCGTAATTTCTACCGGAAAAATGCGCCCGTACTTAGTGATGTGGTGAACTTCAATATTAACGGAACCGCACCTTTTTAAGACTTTCCAGTGCAAATTCCAAGCAGTTTGGGGAAAATCGGGATTGATGTCGTGCACAGTCATATCGAGCAATTCTGCGGCCGAATATCCCAACGAACAGCAAGCGGCGTCGTTGACGTACAAAAATTTACCGTCCGATCCCATCCAGAATACCGCATCTGCCGATCGGTCGAGCGCAAATTGAGCCAATTGCAACTTTTCCTCAATCCGGTGGCGATCGGCAATTTCTTTTTGTAACAGTTCGCTTAACGAACTGAGAGCTAAAGAGCGATCGACAATATCGTCTGTCGGTGGTTTTGCCAATTCTGCTGTCTGGATATCATCTTGCTGCTGATTTTCTGCTAGCTGTTTTAACGGCAATTGTTGAAGATTTTCTGTTGGATTTAAATTAGAATTGGCAAGTGATTTCGGCATCAGAGCGATCGCGAATGCGGCTAAGAGCAAAGAAATCACATTACTTGCAGCTTTGAGATCTACCGACAGCCAATAAATGGAATGCCTCATCGTCCAAACTTGCGTTAATTGAGCAGCACCGCAGGCAAAAAAACCGACAGCAAATAGCCGTCCAATCTTGCTGTGAGAACTTTGGCGGGTAAAATAAACCAAAGATAGCGCCAGAGAGCAATAAGCGAGTGCCGTCAGCGAGTCAAAAACAGCGTACAGCCGCAACTCCCGCAGCCCCTCGCAGCCGAGTGGGGAAGATGCAGGCAGTGTTGCATAAAAAAATGTTAATAATTCTTGCATAAAGTTCAAGAAAAAAGTTATTTGTAGCAATCCAAATCCATCAAATATAATTATTTGATTTCGGTGGTTGAAATATTTACATAATTATATACTTTTTTCATTTTTTATGAAACAGCTATTTTTTCAGGAAATGTCAAAAATGTGTAGGTTCAGCGCCAGGGAGCGAAGCTTTCCCCAAGTACGAGCGATTGCGACCGTCGCGGCTCACAACGCTTGCGTTCCTCGCGGTGAGGGAATACATATAGCCTTTCAAGCTCTCATAGGAGGTATGACTGGGCATAGGCCAAACCGGGCATAGGGCATAGGCCGCTGTACGGGCACGCAAGCATACCTCACTACGCTTGAGAACCGCTATAGGTGCGGGTAGTTATTATTTATGAAACATTTAAATTTTTAATTATGATTATTGACTTTTCTTTTACAGGACTTATACCATGTCGGATCAAATAACCGCGATCTGTTTGTAGTGAGGAATTCAGTCCTCATAATTTCATGAGGACTGAAGTCCTCACTACCAACCAATTTAACTGGGGGAGTTCTCGGAGAACATAATATTAAGCTGCGAGCCAGGGGTTTTTTACCCCTGACAGACTGATGAACTAGCCGACATTTAAAGCAGCAAAAATCTCAATTTTTGAGCGGAAAAATCCACAATTAATTAAGCGCCGCCCAGGGCCAAATGCACCAGAGTCCGAACTCCAAAACCCGTGGCTCCAGCGCCGTTGTAGCCGTTTTCCTTGTCGCTCCAAACCGGGCCGGCAATATCTAAATGTGCCCAAGGAGTATCCTTGACAAACTGCTTCAAAAATAGCGCCGCCGTAATCGAACCGCCGTAGCGGGGCCCTGTGTTTTTCATGTCAGCGTGCAAAGCTTTCAAGCCATCAAAATACTTTTCTTCCATCGGCATCCGCCAAAACTTTTCGCCTGCTTTTTCTGAGGCTGCGACGATTTCGGCGGCGACGCTATCTTCAGGACTCCACAAACCGGCGATATCTTCGCCCAAAGCAATGACGCAGGCGCCAGTTAAAGTTGCTAAATCGACAATTACATCAACTCCCAATTTATCAGCAAATACTAAAGCGTCAGCGAGGGTTAAACGGCCTTCGGCGTCGGTATTGTTGACTTCAATTGTTTTGCCGTTGGAAGCTGTGAGGATGTCTCCAGGGCGCATGGCGCGGCCGCTAATCATGTTTTCGGTGACGGCGCTGATAAAGTGAACTTCGACATCTGGTTTGATGTGTCCGATCGCCTTTGCCGCTCCCAAAGTAGCCGCAGCGCCGCCCATATCTATTTTCATCATTTCAATGCCGCTGCCCGCACCTTTGATGTTCAAACCGCCGGAATCAAAGGTCAATCCTTTGCCGACGATCGCAATTTTGCGGCGCGGTGTGCCTGCGGGTTTGTAAGTCAGGTGGATGAATTTCGGCGGCAAGTCGGATGCTTTGGCAACGCCGAGAAATGCTCCCATGCCTAGTTTTTCGCACTCTTCTTGCTCTAATATTTCTAATTCTAAACCGCATTCTGCCGCTAGACTTTGAGCGGTTTCGGCCATGGTAATCGGGGTGACATAATTGGCCGGCGCTGCGACTAATTCCCGTGCTAAAATGACTCCGGCTGTGATTTGGCGGGCGCGGGCGATCGCACTTTCGGTACCGGCAAAACCGAGCAAATGAATTTGTTCTACTTGCGGGCTTTTCTCGTCGGGTTCCGATTTGAAACGGTTGTCTTGATTCAGGGAGAGTTCTACACCTTCGGCGATCGCACTTGCTGTAGCATCCGGCGCGCTTTGCCACACCGGAAGGCTAATTCCGAGGGTTTTGCATTTCTCCTTTTTGGCTAACTTGGCGCAAACGCCCGCAGCTTGCCGCACTGTGTCTAATTTTAAGTCGTCTGTTTTTCCCAAACCGACGATCGCAATTTTGCGGATGGGATTGTTGCCGCCGACGCGGGCGATCGCACTCTGGCCCGCTTTGCCCTTAAAATCTACTTCCTGCATCAGCTCTTTCAAAGTGCCCGCAAGCTTTTCATCTAATTGTGCCAAGTCGCCGGCGATCTCCAAAGCGTCCTCAAATAGACCAATTGCCAGGGCATCTCCCGTCCAAGCAGAGGCGAGCGTATCGGTGACTAGAAATTCCATGTTTTGATTTACAGTTTAGATTTTAGATTTTTGATTGTACTTTGTCCTTGCTGGTTTGTCGTTTTTCCTTCATTCAATGAAATAAATCGACCGCCTAAATTCTCTGCTACACATCAAAATAAATTCTGGTACGATATCAGCCAAGTCCGCTGGCGATCGATTTTCTATTGTTATTTTCTTAAATTTTCCCATGCTAAAGCGACGCAAAACCCGAGTTTCTGTTTTAATGGGCGTTTCAGTTTCCATAATGGCGATCGGCTCAGGGCTGGCGGCGGCGAAATGGATGGGTGTAGGGCCCTTCCAGAAGGCTCAGCAATCCGTGGATGCAGCGAATTCCGCCTCGTCGGTCAAAATGCTGGTATCGCTGTCACCGAATGAGCGATCGGCGAAATTGGTTGAACTCGCCGCAAGTCAGTCTGCAACTACAAACCCGCAGCAGGAAATCTCCCCTCAAAGCCGCGCCCGCTACTTGCTTGCCAGCGATTTAATCCAGCAAGGAAATGCCACCAAAGCACTAAAATTACTGGACAATTTAGAGCGAGAATATCCTGTTTTAGGTGCTCAAATTGCTCTCAAACGCGCCCAAGCTTACCAATTGAGCGGCGACAAAGGCAAAGCACAAAAAGCTTGGGAAGAACTCCTTAAAAACTATGCGAGCGATCCGGTAGCAGCCGAAGCTTTGTATGTTTTAGGCAAGTCGAAACCCGAATATTGGAAGCAAGCAATTACTGAATTTCCCGCACATCCGCGCAGTGTAGAAATAGCCCGGAAAAAGTTAAAAGAAAATCCCAATCAGCCCGAGTTAATGCTGATAATAGCAAAGCACGGTCATTATGTCAAAGATTACGGTACATTATTAGAACAACTGGCGCAGCAAAACAGCGCGACTTTGAAACCGGAAGATTGGGAAGCAATTGCCTTTGGCTATTGGGAAAAACAGGATTACGGCAAAGGAGCGATTGCTTACGGGAAAGCTCCCCGCACCGCCAAAAATGTTTACCGCAAAGCTCGCGGTTTGTGGCTCGACGGCAAAATCCCGGAATCGAGAATTGCCTATCAAGAATTAGTGCGGGATTTCCCCGATTCCGAAGATACTGGTTTGGGTTTAATTCGGCTGTCGCGGCTGAGCGATCCCAAGGATGCGATCGTGTATCTCGATCGCGCCATTAGCAAATTCCCCGAGCGTGCCCCCGAAGCTTTGCTAGATAAATCCAAACTTCTCGACAAAGCAGGCAGCGGTGAATCCGCCTCACAAACCCGCAAGTTGCTATTGACAAAATACAACAATTCTGATAAAGCAGCCGAATTGCGTTGGGCGATCGCCCAACAGTATGCCAAAGGCGGAGATTTAAAATCAGCTTGGCAGTGGGCGAGGGAATTAACCACCCACAATCCCGACAGCGAACAAGCACCAGAAGCAGCATTTTGGGTCGGCAAATGGGCAAAGCAGCTCGGCCGCGAACAGGATGCCAAGACTGCATTTGAGTACACCATTGTACGCTATCCAGAATCATATTTCGCATGGCGATCGGCAGTATTTCTCGGCTGGCCAGTAGGCGACTTTACCACAGTCCGAGACTTATCTCCCAAAGTAGTACAACAGCCTCAGCGCCCCGAACCAACCGCCGGATCTCCTGCCTTAAAAGAACTGTATCAATTAGGTCAAGATAGAGATGCTTGGACGTTGTGGCAAATAGAATTTACCAACCGCGTCGAACCAAGTATAGCCGAACAGTTTACCGACGGTTTAATGCGAATTGGAGTCGGAGACAATTTAGACGGTTTGTGGATGGTTGGGAGTTTGCGCCAGCGCGACAAACCAGATGATAAAACCCAATACCTCGCTCTCAGACAGCAGCCGGCTTATTGGCAAGCACTTTATCCTTTTCCTTACTTAGAAAACATTACCAAATGGTCAGAAGAACGGAAAATAAATCCTGTTTTAGTGACAGCCTTAATCCGGCAAGAATCGCGGTTTATGCCGGGAATCAAATCAGCAGTTGGCGCCACTGGTTTAATGCAGGTAATGCCAGAAACTGGTAGCTGGGTAGCGGCGAAAATCAACCTCAAAAAGTATTCACTGGAGAATGTGGACGACAATATTAAACTCGGAACTTGGTATTTAGATCACACTCACGACGAGTACAAGAATAATTCGATGTTAGCTGTAGCTAGTTACAATGCGGGGCCGAATGCAGTAGCAGATTGGTTGAAGAGGTTTAGCTTTAGCGATCCGGATGCTTTTGCAGAAAAAATTCCGTTTCCTGAAACGAAAGGATACGTGAAATCGGTGTTTGAGAATTACTGGAATTATCTGCGGATTTACAATCCAGAAGTTAATCAGTTGATGAGCGAGCATTATGAGGCTGCTCAGAAAAAAGCCAAGCCTTAGTAAATCTGGTTTAAGTTGTCCGGAACAGGCAAGATGCCTGTTCCACAATCACATTAATTTTGTCTGTTTATTGCTTGTAGGGTGGGCTTTGAGCATCGCCCGGAACAAGCTTTCCCCAGAGTGGTTTTATTATCATAAAAATAGGTACGTAGTTGGGCTTCAGCCCTCTTTAATATATACGCCTAAAGAGGGCTAAAGCCCAACTACGTACCTTCTGTTCCACAAAATGAGATTATGAGATTAAAATAAATCAGCGGCATCCCAAAGAATCGCGAGTAGAAATGCCAGTCTGAGAATTAATCCCGCTGGCTTTGCTGCACAATTCTTTAACTTGTGCGCCATCCATAATTGCATCAGTAAAATCAGCACCAGTAATATCAGCTTCATCAAAAGTAGAACGCAACAAAATTGTTTCCACTAAAATTGCATCGCTTAAATCAGCCTTAGTAAATTTAATTTGATCTATCATGGCATTAGTTAAATTTGCACCGTGCAAATTCGCCTCAGTCATCACCGAAGCGCTCATAATTGCTCCCCGCAAATCGGCATTAGAAAAATTAGTTAAATCCATATTAGCGTTGGAAAACTCAGCAGCCCGCAGCGTTTGGCCGGAAAAATCGCGTCTGGTGAGTTCGGCGTTGCTAAAGGACAGCGGCGGTGGGTAATATTTAGATTGAGCTCGGGCTGCGCGCGGCAGGATGAAGATGGTTAGCGCCAAGAGGAATGCTGCTAGTTGCCGGAGTTTCATAAATCTGAGGTTCTCGCAAGGTGGGTATTTCGTAGTGTATCCCGAACTTTGGTCGATCGCCTAAACAGTTACAATCTAAATTAATAGTGATGGAGATGAAAAAAACGATATGCTAAGTTTTTTCTTAACTTGGATAGTAGCGGCCGTTTCGCTGGTGATTACCGCTAAGATTGTACCAGGTATTGCGGTGACGAGCTTTTCGGCGGCGATGGTGGCTGCTGTGGTTATCGGATTTGTGAATGCGGTTGTCAGACCGATTATTACATTGCTGACGCTGCCTTTGAGCATTCTGACTTTAGGTTTGTTTTTGTTTGTGGTGAATGCGATTTCGCTTTCCCTGGCTTCGTGGTTGGCGGGTGCTTTCAGTATCGGCTTTGCGGTTAACGGTTTTTGGCCTGCTTTGTTCGGTTCGATTGTGCTGTCGTTTGTTTCTGGGCTGATTGGTCGATTTGTGAATTTCGATCGCACTTTGACTGAATAAGATATTATCCTAGATAGTCGATCGGGCAAACTGCAACCGCTACTGTAACAGAGCCTAGCATTTTTTCCGATCGAAAGACTTTTTTCGGAACTAAGAGCGGATGTGAACCGCAGATAAACGCAAATAAACGCGGATGATTGATAGATATCTGCGTTTTTTGCTGTTGATGTGCGGTGACAATTTGGGCGATCGCACAAAGTGCACCGGCTTCTGCTACACTAGGAGTTCCAACTTCTTGCGCTACAATATTTGAAGAATTGGGGACTTCTACGGAACTTAAAACATCAGCCGCAAAGGTTTTTAACGGCCAGTTTCGGGCTTGACAAAGTTCCAGCAAGCCGATTTCGGATGCTTTAGTGTCTATTGTAGCAATACCTGCGATCGCACCTTCAGCTAAATGATAAGCGCGACAGACACTTTGAATCGCAGTTTCGATTAATTCTCGCGAAGTTCCAGCATTGCAACCTATCCCCACCCACAACACCCTCGGATGCCACTGAACCTTCGGCAAAGCAGATTCCGGCGCAAATCTTCTCTGAGTAAAACTAATCCAAATTCGCCCTTTAATAGGTGATAGATTTTCCCCCTCCCAATACAAAGAATGTTTTTCAGGCAAACTGTTTCGCCACAAAATAGAACCAACTTCTTGAATTACTTCTACAGTTTCTCCTCGCTTCATAGCTGCGCCTACTCCCGTCCAATCGCCTTCCCCCCGATTCCAACTGCTGGGAATATCTAGCCTATCTAACGTAAATTCATCGCTCATTATTCAATTATCTATTCCGTAGTTTCACTGAGACCGCAATCTTAATTGTTTTTTAAGACCATAAATAAAAAAAAATGTATAATTGTAGCACAAACTGCCAACAAGAAAACATTTAATATGGTAGAACTGAACCAGTTACTGTTAGAGTTTGAAAGCAACCTCACATGGGAAGCAGTGACGCAAGAATGGAAAGAACGTCGCGACAGTTGGGTGAGTGACGTGGAAGCAGCAGTTGAGCCGTCACAGTTAGCAGAATTTCTAGTTGAATTGGAATCAGACATCGAGTGGGAAGCGGTGCAAAATCAATGGAAACGGCGCCGGGAAAGTTGGGTAGAAGAATGCCAAGCAGCATCGACTCTTGAAGAAGTATCAAGTTTATTGCTGGAACTAGAAAGCAATACAACTTGGGAAGTAGTAACGGATGAATGGCAGGAAAATCGGGAGAATTGGGTACGGCAAATGTACGAGTTTAACGATGAGTAATAATTCCCTCAATCAAAATCTATTTTCATCGTGAATGATGTCCCGCCTGTGCGGTTGATTGTCTCGCTTCCCTCAATTACTTTAAATCCCGATCGCTCGTACAAACTCAGGGCCCGATTTGAGCTTCTGACACTCAGGGATACCGATGGATAAAATGCTTTGGCTGCTGGCAACAAACGAGCCAGCAATTGAGTTCCTACACCCTGATTTGTGTATTCTGGAAGAACTGCGATCGCCAATTCCGGGATAGTATCGTCAACCCAGCCAAATCCCTTGTCATCCCCTGCAAACAAACGCAGCCACGCCGCTCCTACTGGCTGGCTGCTGTTCAATTCAATTGCTGCGAAGCCCCTATCGCCTGCACGTCCCCAATCCTTGACATATTTCGCAATTAAAGGATGATTCACAACAGCTTGCACCGTTGATTCACCTTCTTCTGCCATGTGCGCCGCTTCGTACAGCATCTGCCACAAAAAAGGCTCGTCTTCCTGCGTTAGCTGCCGAATAGAATAGTCTAAAACTTTGGTCATAAGAAGAAGGAAGAAGGGAAACAGAAGAAGGAAGTAGGGTGTGCACGGCGCATCGGTTGACTTAGATGCCCACTCCCCCAGCGGTTCACTTTTTCGGTGCGCTCTCATAGGACTATATAATATCAGTCGGTGCGCGGTGCACACCCTACAAACTCATGACTAATCCTTAACCAAAACCCCATTCAGAAAAATATCGGCTAATCCTTCCGCCATTTCCTGCATTTCCTGGGGGGAAGCATTCGGCTCCATAATCGTATTTTGACTGAAACCGGCAACGGCAAACATTCCCAAAAATACCTGAGCGACAATCTTCGGATTCATCTTGCGATAAACTCCTTTTTCCATCGCCGTTTCAAAAAAAGCCTCAGCCACAGCGCTCATTTTTCCGATGACTTCTAACTGAATGCGATCGCGCAAATCCGGGTGAAACTGCGCTTCCAAAAAACACACCCGCATCATATCGCTATTTTCGCGGATATTTAGCATCCGCCTCCGCATCACTTGAGCCACTGCTTTGTAACTGCCCATCTCGCTCAATTCCGTCAGCAAATCTGTCAGTATTTCCACCCATCCTTCCGTCGCCACCTCAATCAAAATCGCTTTTTTATTATCAAAATGCCGAAATAGCGTACCCTCCGCCACTCCCGCCGCCGCGGCTAAATCCCGAGTTGTCGTACCGTCGTATCCGCTGCGGGCAAATAAACGCTGAGCTGCTTGTAAAATTCGCTTCTTGGTTTCTGTTTCTGAAGGAGGAGACTGATTAAAAATTCGCATGGCTTTGGAATCGGTAATTGGCGATTTAAGTAGAAGGAAGAAGAAAGAAGAAAGAAGGAAGAAGGAGGAAGACATACACAGCAAGCTTTTAAGCGAGCCGTATTTTACGTTTAATTAGGTTCATGCACTTGGAACTGCGGGTTTGGGGCGGGCGGGCAAAATAATGTTAAGTTTTAAGTAGTGCGCGACTTTAATCTTAAACTGGAAGTGGCGCAACAGATCGCTTATGCCCCCAAAAATCTTTATGCTTAAAAAGCATCTCTTGTTATTCGGCATAAACTTCTTGCCGTTTGACAATCCAAAATCCAAAATCTAAAATCTAAAATCGAATGACCCTTTTTGAGATTTGCTGTATCAGCCTAACATCTGGGGCGCAACAGATCGCTTATGCCTCAAAAAATCTTTATCCTTGAACAAGAATCTCTTGTATTCGGCACAAACCTCAGGTTTGACAATCTAAAATCCAAAATCTAAAATCTAAAATCGAATGATCCCGCAGTTCCAAAAACCCCGTGAGGCGAAGCTACCCCGTAGGGAATCGCCTCGCAAAACTCGATTCATCGCCTCCCTGCTCGCCGCTGTAGTGCTGTGGTGGGGAGTTTCCCCCGAAATCGCCCTCGCCCGCGAGAACCCCGCTAGCGGCTCGCAATTAGTGTCTGTGCAACCGTCGCTCGATCGCGTAATCAAGCAAGTCACCGAATTTAAGCTCGACAATGGCATGACATTCGTGGTGCTCGAAAGGCCCAGATCCCCCGTAGCATCGTTTCTAATTCACGCCGACGTGGGAGGGGCCAACGAACCAGAGGGCCAAACCGGAGTCGCCCACTATCTCGAACATTTAGCTTTTAAAGGCACGCCAAAAATCGGCACTACCGACTACAAAGCCGAAAAGCCGCTGCTAGAAAAACAAGATAAACTCTTCGAGCAAATGCAAGCAGCGAAGAAAAGCGGCAAAACTGAAGAAATCGCCAAATTAAAAGCAGAATTTGACAAGGTTGAAGCCGAATCTTTGCAATTTGTCAAGCGCAACGAATTCGGTAAAATCGTAGAACAAGCAGGCGGAGTAGGACTAAATGCCGCTACTTCTATCGACTCGACCATGTATTTTTACAGTCTCCCAGCTAACAAGTTAGAATTGTGGATGTCGCTGGAATCCGAGCGTTTTTTAGAACCTGTATTTCGGGAATTTTATAAGGAAAAACAGGTAATTTTAGAAGAACGGAGGCTGCGAACTGAGAATTCGGCGATCGGGCAAATGGTCGAAGTTTTTGCTGACAAAGCTTTCTCTGTTCATCCTTACCGCCGCCCCGTGATTGGCTACACTGAAGACATTCAGAACCTGACGCGCAGCCAGGTGCAGAATTTTTTCGATACTCACTACATCCCCAGCAAGCTGACTGTGGCGGTGGTAGGAGACGTGAAAGCTGCCGAGGTGAAGCGACTCGCTCAAATTTATTTCGGTCGCTACAAGGCGAAACCCGCGCCTCCTGAATTGCAAATTGTGGAGCCTCCGCAAACACAAACTAAGGAAGTGACGCTGAAGCTAAAAACTCAACCTTGGTATTTGGAAGGATACCACAGACCGGCGATGAATCATCCCGACAATGCGGTTTATGAAATCATTGGTTCTTTGCTCAGCAGCGGCCGCACTTCTCGGCTTTACAAATCCTTGGTAGAGCAGCAGCAATTGGCGCTAGCGGCTCAAGGTTTCAGCGGTTATCCGGGGGAAAAGTACCCGAATTTGATGTTGTTTTACGCTCAAACTGCTCCGGGTAAGACGGTTGATGAGGTGGCGGTGGCTTTGAGCAAGGAAATCGATCGCCTAAAAACCGATCCGGTGTCTGATGCAGAGTTGGAACGGGTGAAGACTCAAGCGAGGGCTGGTTTGTTGCGATCGCTCAATTCTAATATGGGCATGGCTTTTTCGCTGCTGGACTATCAAGTAAAAACTGGTTCGTGGAAAAATCTGTTTAAGCAATTGGATGCGATCGCTGCTGTTGCTCCCGCTGACATTCAGCGAGTAGCTAAGGCCACTTTCCGCCCGGAAAATCGCACGATTGGTAAGCTTTTGTCGCTGTAAGAAGAAGGAAGAAGGAAGAGGGAAGAAGTGTTAACTTAAGGTCAAACCCTCAGTCCGGCAGGGGTTTAAACCCCTGCCTCATAGCGAAAGTCCTCTAAAGAGGACTAATCAACTCATCAGTCCTCGACCGAGGACTTTAGCTATTAGACAGGGACTTCAGTCCCTGGCGGTTTTTCGGGCTTAAGTTAACACCAATGGGAAGAGGACAGAATAAAGAAAAAAGGGAGAAACACTCGTTTCCAGGCTCTGCCTGAAAACGCAGATCCCGAGGCTCTGCCTCGTTGAATTGTCAACACATGAAAATTAGGAGCAAGAATGAAAAAAACTAAATTGAGACTGAAAAAAGTGAAGTTATTTCTGCTGTCGCTTTGCTTTTTTACTGTTTCACTTGGCACGTTTAATTTATTGCCTTCCCTAGCCGCTGGGCCGAAGCACTATGATGAATTAACATTCCCGCCGGTGCCAGAAATTAAACTGCCTAAATACACTCGCTTTGAACTGAAAAATGGCATCCGCGTGTATTTAATGGAAGATAGAGAACTGCCGCTAATCGGGGGGACGGCGCTATTTCGCACGGGCGATCGTTTTGAACCTGCCGATAAAATTGGATTGGGAGGTTTGACGGGAGAAGTGATGCGAACTGGCGGCACGAGCCGGCATACGGCTGATGAGCTAAATCAGTTGCTAGAACAGCGAGCAGCTTCGGTAGAAACGGGGATTGATGGTGTTTCTGGGAGCGCTAATTTTAGTGCTTTAGCTGAGGATGTGGAACCCGTTTTTGACTTGTTTGCAGAAGTAATTCGGGAGCCTATTTTTGCTAAGGAAAAGTTGGATTTAGCTAAGAATCAAGAGCAAGGTGGAATTGCCCGCCGCAATGACGATCCTAACGATATTACGGGCCGCGAGTTTCAAAAGTTGATTTATGGCGATCGCAGTCCTTACGCGCGCACGGTAGAATACAAGACTCTCGCCAATATTTCCCGCGACGATTTGGTGGGTTTTTACCAGAAATATTTCCACCCCAAAAATATGATTTTGGGTATTTCTGGTGACTTTGATACTGCTAAAATGCGATCGCTCGTCGAGCAAAAATTCGGCAATTGGACACCGACTAAAAGCGCAGAAATGCCTGCACTACCAGCGGTAACGCCGGCCAATCAAGGCGGCGGCGTATTTTTGGTAAATCAGCCGCAATTGAGCCAAAGTTACGTGCAGATGGGGCATTTGGGCGGGATGTTGAACAGCCCAGATTACGGTGCTTTGGACGTGATGAATGGGGTTATGAACGGTTTTGGCGGGCGTTTGTTCAATAATGTGCGATCGCGCCAAGGCTTAGCCTACAGTGTTTACGCGGCTTGGAGTCCGAGATTTGACTATCCGGGGGTGTTTGTGGCTGGAGGCCAAACGCGATCGGACGCGACAGTACCGTTTATCAAGGCAATTCGCGCTGAGATCGATCGCATCCGCACCGAACCAATTACCGCCGAAGAATTAGCTTTTGCGAAAGATTCCACCCTCAATTCTTTCATCTTCAAATTTGAAAATCCCAGTCAAACATTGTCGCGACTAATGCGCTACGAATACTACGGTTATCCCGAAGATTTCATTTTTCGGTACCGCCGCAGCGTCGAAGCAGCCACAATTGCTGACGTGCAGCGTGTAGCCAAAACTTACTTGAAACCGGAGAATCTGGTAACATTAGTAGTCGGAAATACTGCGGCTATTCAACCACCGTTATCGAGTTTGGGAACTTCGGTAAAAGTGCAATCTGTTGATATCACAATTCCCTCGGCGACTTAATCAATAATTCGTGTGACGCATCAGACTATTGTGGTGCGTCACTGTGATATTTTGACTTTAATTTGTAAATTTTCTTTCTTCGACGCACGCTACCGCTACTAAATAATATAATGAATATCAACACGCAAGAGCAATTCGAGTTAATTCTAGGTTCTAGTATAGAAAATCAAGAATTTATCAGATTAACTTTAGGAAAATATCGAGGAAAAGAAGACGGCTTAACTAAAATTATTGTGAGAACCGTAAAATTAAAATCCAGCATAAAACTTTCTTTTACCTATAGCTACAAAACCAAAGAAATAGTAAAAAACCACCTAATCTCAGAAGGAATAGATTTAATAAAAACCCTAGCTGGAAGTGATTTTTTGAGTATTAGATTATTTTCGCTCACGCAAGATGTCCAACTTGAATATGGCAAAGCTCAGAATCCCAAACTTAAATTTATTAAGCCTACTTTCACCAATCCCGTCGATACGGCTCCCCAGGAACACGATCGCAAGAAAAAACGGTATATTGCATCCGAAAATAATATATATCTCACAGCGTTAGGTATTACCAACAGTCAAGGTAATATCGTAAAAACGATGGAAGATAAGTTTAGACAGATAAATAAGTTTGTAGAAATTATAAATGGCTTAATTGAATCATCAAGATTGGCAGCGAAGAGTCATATCTCTGTAGTTGACATGGGTTCAGGTAAAGGATACTTAACCTTCGCAATCTATGATTTTTTGAACAATATTTTAGACAAAGAAGCATCAGTTATTGGTATAGAAAGCAGAATCCATTTAGTGCAGTTTTGTAACTCTGTCGCCCAATCAGTTGACTTCAAAGATTTACATTTCAAACAAGGCAATATCAGTAACTATAGCGCCGAGAAATCAGACATAACCATCGCACTTCATGCGTGTGATACTGCAACAGATGATGCAATTTATAAAGGGATACAATCTGATTCTTCTTTGATTATCCTAGCACCATGCTGTCACAAGCAAGTTAGGAAACAAATTCATCCGAATACGGTGTTGAAGGATCTGCTGAAGTCTGGCATTTTGCTAGAGAGGCAATCGGAAATAGTGACTGATGGATTAAGAGCGCTTTTACTTGAATTGTCTGGCTACAAAACAAAGGTTTTTGAGTTTATAGCGGCTGAACATACGAGTAAGAATATAATGATTGTGGGAATCAAAAGCAATCAGAGTATCAACAAGGAGCAGATTATTGGACAAATCCAAGAAATCAAAAAGATTTATGGAATAAAGTTTCACTATTTAGAAACTTTACTGTTTCCTGATGTCTTTCTTTCCCCCGATCTAGCTACTATAATTAATACTGAGTCGGTAGGCGATCGCCCTATAACTTAGGGTTAGCTTTAATTCGCCGTAGGGGAGCATCTCAGTTTTGCATTTACAGTGTTCCGCTCAAAAAAGGTTCGTAGTACGGACTTCAGTCCGCTCTTTAAAAAATGCTTCTTGCAAAACAGAGATGCTCCCTCGCCGTAGTCCATATTTTCTGATTTTGTAATATGGGAACTTCTGTAAAAGTGCAATGTGTTGATATCACAATTGCGTCGGCGACTTAACGATGATTCGTGTGAGGCACCTAACTATTGTGTGGTGCGTCGCTGCTGAAAATGCGATCGAATTTGTAAATATGCGATGGCGACACACCTGACTATAATTTTTATTGAGCCGACATGGTAAGGTTGTAGTTAGTGTCTCTAGCTTGAAAGCGAATGACAACGACATAATCTCCAGTCTCTAACTTCTTTTGGATTACTCCAGACTTGGCCTTAGAAGCGGAACTCATAGTTATGTAACTTCTTATAACTCCTGCTTCGTCAGCTTTATTAAGAAAAATTTGTGTATCACTATTTACTCCCTCTAGACGTAAGCTAACATTAGTGGGATTAGCTAATTTAAAATGATAGTATTTTTCGGGATACTGGGAACTAATAGTTTGATTTGTATATTTTTTCTCAGTTTGGAGGTAGTCAACATTTTCAGCTAGATTTGTATTATTAAATAAACGTAAAAAATATTTAGTTCCGCGAGATTTCAACTTGACGAAAACGACGTAATCTCCAGTCTCTAACTTCTCTTGGATTACTCCAGACTTGGCATTAGAAGCTGTTTTCATCGTCATGTAGCTTGTGACAACTCCTGCTTGATTAGCTTTATAGAGAACAATTTGTGCCTCACTGCTTACTCCATCAAGATACAAGCTAATATCGCTGGTATTTGCTAATTTGAAGTGATACGTTTGCTCTGGTAAATTAGCACTTATGCTATGCTCAAATAATTTCGAGCCTTCTAATTCTCCTATTTTTTCTGGATTAGCTCTTGGACTTTCTGAAATAATACGATTAGTTGAACTGTCTGTATTTGCGTCAGGTTTTGAAGATGAATTGGAGGGAGCTAGCGGTACGTCTGGGACTTTTCCAGTGTCTTTTGTCAAAGACTCTTTTTCCATATACTCGGATCTGGTTCGATTTTTGTCAGTTTCTAGATTGATTGTAAAATTTTTAGTTTTGTAGCCAGATTTGCTCAGAGTAACTTGAATATCTCCTCGCTCTGGAATTTCTATAGAAGTATATCCATTATCATCCGTCATCTTTGTTGTTGGCGCTCCTTTAGATAAAAAGTAAACTTTAATATCTGATATTGCTTGTTTTGTCTCTATATCTATGACAGTCAGATCGACTTTTATCGGTGTGGTTAAATTTTCCGTAGAACTTATAGGTGGTTTAGGGGGGTTACTTGAAATTGTAACAGTGAAATATCCAAGTCCTAAGCCTCCTAGTAAAGCCAAAATACCAAGAGTAATATGTAAAGGATTTAGCTTCGGATCGGGATTATTTGGTGTAGGATTCATAAGGGTATAGCTCAAATTTTCTGATTTCTCGCTCGCGCTGATGCTCTTTTCATCAAAATTGGCATCGGGGTTATTACTACTTTCTTTAAGTCTCTTACTTTCCCTCTGGCATTCCTCAATTTTTATTCGTAGCTCAAACTTTTTTTCTGTGCTGCTAGTTACTGATAATTCATACTCGTACTCAGCTTGTTTACGTTGCCAATTCACAAGCGCTTGTTCTAGCCTTTCCTTCGACACAACTTATCTCCGAACTAAACGCTTGATTGTCTTCCAGGTTTTGTGCATAACCCCTTCTGTATCCATCTCCAGCTCGTAAGAGGCAAGGAGGGGAATCAGTGGCAAAGTTACTTTCAACTTAGCAGAAGCTGCTTTATCCCCTTCGTCCAACTTGGCTCGGATGTCTTGCAGTAGCCGAATCAGTTCGGGAGGATACTCAGCAGTTTGTGGAATGCGCTGCATAGATTCAACAGCCTGTTCTACTTTAGCTAGTTGAGTTTCTGCTTCTTCATTGGAGATGATAATGGTTTCGATCGGGTACAGTTCCCAATACTCAGCTTCGTAGCGGCGAATGTCGGGGAGAATCTCTCGCTTAATCTTGTGTTTTAGCTCAAACTTAGCCGGAATGCTAGCGCTAGTAGCCAGCTCCTTTTCAAACTCTCCCAGTTTTTCCTCGAGCAGTTCCAGAATCTCCTTAATATCTGCTAGTCTTTGGCGATCACTCATTATTCCTTCCTCGTTTTTTGAGTAGTTCGGACGGTTTCAATCGATGTTTTTCAACTTTCAGTTGAATTGCTAGCCCTATTATCCACAGCTTTAACTCCACCCCGCGCTGACTCAACGCTAAATTTTCTGTTCCACCCAAGTAATGAGCTAGAGCAGGTACTGGAAGTTTTTTTATCAATGTTAGCAAGTATTTTCAATTGTGTGTATGATATTGCGATTGTTTTACACAATATGCTTGCTGTATCCCACACTTGTTCAATATCTCTCAATTTCGATCGCCCGCCTGGAAACACTCGACTAACAGACATCCCGCCCTTTCACGTCAGCCGATCGGGATCGACACCCAACTCCCGCAACTTTGCCGCCAATAAATCCGCCCGCTGACGTTCCTGTTCTGCCCGCTGGCGTTCCTGTTGGGCCCGCAGACGTTCCTGTTCGGCTTGTTCCGAACTCCACAGCAGCAAATTTCCAGCTTCATCCCACCAGCGCAGCCAATTCATAGTTTGTCCCAAACGTTCCCCCCGCCAAATCCCCAGCCATAAATCTAACTCTGGAATCCGCACCCGTCCCTGTGCATCAGCAGTCTGGGTTACATAGCTCCCATTTTGCAGATACCGCACTTCCAACTTGGGATCGTAGGGGTCGTAAGTAACATAGGTAGGAACTTGCAGAATCTGTTCGTAGAAGTAGAGCTTACCGTAGGGAGGAGTCGATCGCACGGACAGTTCGCTGTAATCTTCATTAGACAAAAACTCCATCACCACCGATACCGGCGCACCCTCCAGATTCGGCGTGTAGCTGCGGCGAATGGTGCCCTCTGCGACTGGATGCACTTGCGGCACGTAAAACCAATCGGGTGCTTTAACTACAGTTTTCTGATTGATAGTCGCTACCAGTCCAAAATTGGAACCAATTAGGGCGAGTCCAATGCGTCCAGCAGCCCCCAGAGCATCGGTGAGAGAGGCAGCAAGGGGCGTTTGTTGAATATTTTCCACGGGATCGTCCGGTAATACAAAGTCTGCTGGTAGGGCTTCCCAGGTGACAGTTGGTGTTTTGGAACTTGATGGGATTTGAAGAACCATGAGCTTATACCATTTGAGATTTTAGATAGGAAAAGAAGAGGTTCGTAGTGAGGACTTTAGTCCTTCTTTTTGCGGACTCAAGTCCTCACTACAAACCAGATTTTAGATGGGAAAA
>NZ_JAEQCI010000063.1:0-71290 GCF_020738565.1 Microcoleus sp. PH2017_12_PCY_D_A
GCCATCACAAGATTGACAAAACTTATATTGCCGATGCCAGCTCAAATTCACTCATCTTTCTAAATGCTGTTTTCTGACTTTTTCAGCAAGCCCTACTTACGGCCAGTTGCGCGATCGCGGAAATCTTCATGCGGTGCGAGTAGTTACAATGGAAGATGAGCCGCGGGTTATGGAATTGCGGGGCGATGAAGTGCAAAAAGTCAATCACGCTTACGGCACAAATGGGATTATTACTGAGTTAGAAATCCCCCTCGCCCCTGCTTATCCTTGGGCGGAAATCATCGTGGCTTTTGATGATTTTATGACTTCGGCAAAGTTCGGTCAAGCTTTGGGCGATGCTGACGGAATTATCAAAAAACTAATTTGTGTTTGTGCTTGGCCGATTCCTGCTTATTTTGCTGCTTTCCGCGATGAGATTCCTGAAGGGAAGCACTGCGCTTTGTTAATGGTAGCTGAATCTTGTCTGGAACCGCTGCAAGATTTGGTGCGGGAATATGGGGGCACGATTTGCTATCAAAAAAGCGCGCAAGAAGCGAGCAAAGGTGCGGCAATTGCTGAATATACTTGGAATCATACAACTCTTCACGCTCGCAGTGCGGACCCATCTCTGACTTATTTGCAGACTCTTTTTCCGGCAGATAAAGGTTTGAAATTAGTTGAGGAACTGTATGATTATTATGGCGATGAGGTGATGGTACACCTGGAGTTTTTGCGGATGAACGGGAGGGCGATCGCGGCTGCTTTGCAAATAGTTCGCTACACTACGGAAGCGCGGCTTAATGAAATTATTCGCTATCACGAAGAGCAAGGCGCACTGATTGCTAATCCCCATACTTTTATTTTGGAAGATGGAGGGATGAAGAGTATTAATGTGGAACAGTTGCAGTTTAAAGAGTTGGTCGATCCTTACGGTTTGCTGAATCCTGGTAAAATGCGGGCGTGGTTGGAACGGGATTAAGGGCGATGGTTTGTAGTGAGGACTTCAGTCCTTCTTCAAGGTTCTATCGTTCGGACTTCAGTTTTTGAGATCGGATAAATTTAGTCAATTCGGACTAAAGTCCTTACTACAAACCTGTCAATTCGGACTAAAGTCCTTACTACAAACCTGTCAATTCGGACTAAAGTCCTTACTACAAACCTTCAATTCGGACTAAAGTCCTTACTACAAACCGAAATTTAAGGGACGGGGGCGGTAATTTCTGTAGGTGCGATCGCCCCTGGTGCAGGTACTGCTTGTTTTTCCAGCATTTGGCGCTGTTTGTTCCGAAATTCGGCGGCCGCGTCGTTCAAATTTTGGCGCTGTTCAGTGTTGAATTCTTCGATGCTGCGGCCGCCTCCGAGTCTGGATCTGTGAATTAAATCAAATAATCCGCCTCCGCTGCTGCGCCCGGAAAAAGGGTCGGTATTGTCTTTGGTTTGAAAGTCTTGCAGCGGTTGGGCGTTATTGTTATTTAAACCGCTGGCTTGAGCGAAGGTTGGTTGTGGCGTGAAAAGAGCACTGGTGGCGATCGCGCTTGCAGCAACCCGAATCATCAATTTGGCAGATTTACAAGTTTTGGTGTTCATAATTTATTAGTTGAATCTTCAAAAAAACAATTGTATCTCAACAATATTCTGACTGGCGGCTAAATATTATATTACTTCTTAAAAGTTTAGAGCCGGGTAAGGACAAGGCATTGCTCATTCGCGCCAAATTACTTAACGTTACACCCGGAGTCCGGCAGGGGTTGAAACCCCTGCCTCAAAGCGAAAGTCCTCTTGCATAGGACTCAAGAATTAATCGAACTCATCAGTCCTCTTTAGAGGACTTCAGCTTTGAGGCAGGGACTTAAGTCCTTGCCGGACTTGTGGTTTGACGTGTTTGTTGACTGCACTGGGCATTGCAGTGTCCCTACAATTGACGGTGCATATCGCCCTAAGCAAACCGGCGCCGCAACAGCGGTTGAATGCTGAGGAGCGCTACCAAATCAAACGCTAGCAGCACTAATAGCGCTCCTCCAAAGGTGACTGTACCCCAAGGAGCTTGCATGACGACGCTAGCTAGCGACCAATCGCCGTGCAGGTACAAATAGCGGATGGGTTCGATCGCGTAACTCAGAGGATTGAGAGTGACGACAACTTGCAGCCAGTCTGGCATAAATGACAGCGGCGCGAGGGCGGTGCTGGCAAATAATAGCGGCAAGTTGGTGACAAAAATTACTGCGATTAATTCTACGTGGCCGGGGAGAGCAAAAGCTAAACCGAGACTGAGGCCCGTGACGCCCAAAACTAATAGTAAGACAATTAGGGCGATCGCCCCGAGTCCGGCAATTCCGGGGAATCCCGATCCCAAAAAGGCTCCCGCTGTAACGATTGCGCCGGTTTGGATAAAGCTGAGGGTGACGATAAAAATAGCCGAAGCTAGGACGATCGAAAATCTGGAAGCCAGCGGCGCGACTAACAGGCGGTTGAGAAATCCGAATTCGCGATCGAACATTATCGGCAAACCGGCATTCAGCGCCCCTGCAAAGGCTGTAAAAACGATGACGCCGGCGCCGAGAAATTGTCCGTAATTCTGGCTTTCGCCGAACAAGCCGGCGGGTGCATTTTTAAACAGAGCACCGAACAAAACCAACCACATCAGTGGCTGAATGATTCCTGCAACTAGCGTGGAGGGGCGGCGCTGCAATTGAATAAACAGGCGCTTGGTTAGGGCGAGTGTTTCTTGGATGAAGTCGCCCAGCAGGGAACTGTTGGGGGGTGTAATCGCTGTTGAGGGCGATCGCTGCTGCTTGAGGTTGTTGGGGGATGTGACAGTACCGCTCATAATTGCTTGTTGATTTTGACTGTTGTGATTATTTTTACAAGAAATATGGTGAATGGGATTTTGGCAGTCTGCTTTGATTATAGGCTATTTCAAGTTGAGAGGGGGAATAGAATTAGCTTTCGCGATCCGAAAGAATGCGATCGAAGTATTAATCTGTTGGTGTTATTGCGAGTGAATAGCGAAGCAATCGCAGTATAGACAAGTAAGTAGGTCAGACCCCAAAACTTATTGAATTACGGTTGCGAAGGTTGCCATACAATTATAGACCTATCCGCTAATAAATCAGCTAATCTTTCAGCTTTGTCTCGGTCATCTTTCACATGAGGTAAACCGACAATCAAAGCGTGGAAGGCTGAATCAGGTACTGCATCTAAACCTAATTCACGAATTAGCCCTACTTGGAGACTAGCAACTCCATAACAATTTTTGAATTTTGCTGCACATTGTTCGGGCGAACGAATACTGGCAATTGTCACCGACAAGCCCGCTTCATTGGCTCGCAGTAAATAAGCTGCAGGGAAAACTAAATTATTTGCTTCGTCAATCCATTGTCTGCGGAGTAAAGCTCTATAAACAATAGCATTTTCAGCTAAAGGCTCAAACTCAGAATTACTGCTAGAAGATGTCTCAATCATGCTTGGTTATACCACTCCAACCAATGAACTAACGTTGACGCGGCAATGATATCTTCTGATTTATATTCCTCATGCTTCTGATGATAAATGTAAGCTCGATCGTCCGCATTAGATGGACAGAACAACCTGACTCTACAATCGGCACTTGTATTTTGCCAAGCAAGTCTAATACTACCTAGCTCGTCTGTAGAAACCGATGCTTTAGGGAAATTCTCACGCAAAACATCATAGGCTTCTACCACCCATTTCATCGCTGTCCTAAAAGCGTATTCTGTGGGTTTCAAAATTCCATATTCGTCTTCGTCTTCTAAATCTAAAAGTTCGATCAGACGTTCGACAGTAATCCTGAAGTTTAATAATCCCTTACTGCTACTCTCAGCAATTTGTTCGTTAGCTACAGTCATCAGATATAGTCCTCAAGCCGATCGCCAGTTTAATCTTAACACATTTTTTGCAGCCTGCTTCGATCGCAGGCTATTGGGAGTTGAGAGGGCGATTCCCTACGGGATAGCTTCGCTTCACGGCTTTTGGTAGCGGCTGGTATCGCTGTTCGTGGGATTGGTAGCATGAAAGGATCGAATTGTGCTAAAATTGGTAAACGGTACATATTAATAATTTAGTTTCGGAATTTTTAACGAGATTGGAGGATAAGTTGATGTCATCAAGTGCGATCGCCGTTTTGGTCAAAATCATGGAATCTCTGCCGCCAACTGTGCAAGATATAGTTGTTGAACACTTGAAAGAATACATTCGGAAATTTAATATTACTGTTGCTGTGAGTCCCGACGGTAAGCTGGAAATCCCGGTCGAGATTGAAAGTCAACTAAAGTCGGGCGATAAATACACAGTTACAGTTACAGAAGATAGCATGGTTTTTCAGAAGGTGAAAGCGGGTTTTAATTAGGAGGAATGGCGGCGACGTATAGATTCATTGCCACCCGATCCAAATCCGATGACAATCGAAGAAATTTGTGAAGTTGTCCGGGAAGTGCGCCGCGAAAAACAGTCTGAAAGAGAGTCACAGCTATTAGAACCACTGTATCAGTGTCAGACACAAATACAGTCTAATTCTCAACTTTTAGAAATACCTTCACTTGCTCAATACCCCAGCCGTCGCGAGTTTATGAAATTGCCCATTGAAGAGAGACGGCGCATTTTAGCAGAACAGGCTGAGGTGATGTTAAGTCATTACCAGGAAGATAGAGAATGGCAAGAATTACAGACAGGAGACTTAATTGACTACTAACTCTCCGTCTCCCAGGGATACGGCTTGTTCTAATTTGGCAAAGTTTTACTTACTTTCTTTTTCGTTGTTGTCCTCTTTTTTTGCGATCGCTGATTTTGATTTGGTCACTGTCTTAGTTTTTTTGCTTTCAGTTGATGTTTTTTTAGTTTGAGTTTTTTTCTTTGCCTCAGATTTTGTCTTCCGATCTTCTTGTTGTGTTTCTTCTTTCCGTAGCGCCATATCTAATAACTTTCCTCTCGGGCTAGAAAGATAAGAAATAAACCATTCTTTGAAAATCTCAAATTTTTGTTTGTCGCCAAATTGAACAAGAGGAATAGTAAACAATTCTCCGTGTCTCGCAAAATATATTCCGATGTTTTCAATTGGTTTGTCATCTGGATTACTATTTACACCACCAATAAGTGATAAAATATAATACCCTAAAACTTGGTTAATATAATTTCTATCTAGTTTAAGATTTTTAGTTACTTTTATGTCAATTAGAGTATTGTCAATAATCAGATCGGCGTCTGCACCATGAACTAAGCTTGAGCCTGCGCCAAACGTTGGATTCAAATAATATTTCTCTTTTGCTTGGAAGTTTTTATTGTCAACAAGTGAAATGAGTGATTTTAGATCTTTGATATCTTCATGGTTGTAATTGTCGAAATTTTCATCGATAAGACCTGCTCTATAAAATCCATCAAGTTTCGCAAGAAAAATTGTATTGCAAATTAATTCATCAGTGATCGCTCCATTCTCAATATAATTGTTATAATTAATTTTGGTGTCTTTATATTGGTTGGTGATAATTTCTAAAAAGTCTTGTTTTTTGAATACTTTATCACCACGAAAGCCTGTCGATAATTCTTGTTTAGTTGTTGAATTCAAATATAAACATAGCTTTTCAAACGAACCATCTGCTACCCAAAAGTCTTTTTGAATAAAAGTGTCTTTATTGTGGCACTCTAAATAAAAGCGAAGTAAATAGTCAAAAGCTGTCCCAACAATTGCATAATTAGTTGTCAATGGCGGTGCTTTAAGTTTCGCCTTTAAATTAAAAGATGGTGTTAAAAATTCTGTCTTGAATTTGTCTCTAAGTTCTTGATTTTTTTTATCTGACAAGATTGATGTTAAACTCATAAATTCTATTTGTTAAGTTTTATGTGAGAAGATGCTTGACTAGCTGTGAGAGGCTTGAGCATTCAAATAATAACACAATCTGACGCAGGTTAGTAAATTTTATAATCCCAAACCCCAAGAGCGCTCGCCACTGTCTGATTATTTTAGAAACAGGCGATCGCTCAAATCAGCAACGAAATCGAACCTCTCTCGCTTACCCAATTGATGGCAAAATGTCAAGGGTCGCAAGCCGAATCATTTAAAGCAATACAATCCTTAGAAAGACGGGGAATGATAGCAAGATCGCTCGGTGAAGCTGAAACCGTTTTCACGATGCCACCTGTGTTAAAAGAGTATGTTAAAATGGTTGCAGAATAGTCTTAAAAATATAGATAAATGAGAATCAACCATGACCGCAACTCCTACCCCAATTAAGCAGAATCTCACTTTTAAGCGATTCATCAAGCAACTTCCAGATGAAGACGGACGTTATGAACTTGTTAATGGAAAAATTGTCAAAATCTTACCAACAATCAGACTGCACGAAAATGTAGCTGATTTTATTGAAAATACGTTCCAATACGAGGTGAAAAGCTTCAACCTGAATTACAGAGTATCTGGCAGAATTATGGTGAGGACTTTAACCTCAAATGATCGAGAACAAGGCCGCCATCCCGATCTTACTGTAGTAGACAAAACCCTCTGGGAATCGGAGCCTTTCGCCCCCTCAGCCCTAACTGAACCACCACAATTAGTGGTAGAAGTTGTCTCAACAAATTGGGAAGATGATTATATCGACAAGCTCGATGAATATCAGCGGCTGGGAATTTCTGAATACTGGATTGTCGATTATTTAGCTTTGGGAAGTCGCGATTATTTGGGCAATCCGAAAGTTGCGACTGTTTTTGTTTACCTGCTCGATGAAAATGGGGTTTATCAAATGACTGCTTACCGAGGAACTGAGCGAATTATTTCCCGAACTTTCCCAGAATTAGCGCTGACAGCAGAGCAAGTTTTAGATGTATAAAAAAAGAAACCCGGTTTCTGAGGAATATCTGGTTTAGCGGCGAGAAATCTGTGAAGAAACCGGGTTTCTCACCCCGCGCGCCGCTCAGTCCGGCAGGGGTTAAAACCCCCGCCTCATAGCAGAAGTCCTCTGAAGAGGACTGATGAGTTTAACAGTCCTCTTCAGAGGACTTTCGCTATTAGCCTGGGGTTTTAACCCCAGGCGGTTTTTCGGCTCACCAATGGGTATAATTTAAGACCGCATCGCCGCCTTTTGCTCCGCCTTCAAATCGCGGTTGCTAGCCGCCGCCAACTCCGCATCCAACAGCGTCTTACCAGTCGCCGCCAAATACACATCATCCAAACTCGGCCGAGATTGAGCAATCCCAAAAGTAGGAAGTCCCGCATCTTTCAATGCTTGCTGAATAGTCACCAGCGCATCGCTTTGCGGTGTTACTACTAAATTGAGAGAATTTCCTTGGGCGGTGTTGACAATTACTTCTTGCACGAAAGGGAGAGATTGCATTAAAGCTTGGGCTTTTTGGGCTTCTTCTAGTGGCGAAAACTCCCGAATCCGCAGAGTCACCCGATCGCCCCCAACGCGATTTTTCAACTCCTCCGGCGTACCCTGTGCAATCACCGTACCCTTGTCAATAATCGCCACGCGATCGGCCAAAGCATCCACTTCTTCCAGATAATGGCTGGTAATCAACACCGTCGTACCTTCCTCCCGCAACCGCCGCAGGAAATCCCACACTACCACCCGGCTTTCAATATCGAGCCCGACAGTCGGTTCGTCTAACACCAAAACATCCGGCTGGTGAAGCAATCCTGCTGCTAAGTCGAGGCGCTTGCGGATACCGCCGGAATAGGTGCCCGTTTTTTTATTTTCCCACTCCTCCAAACCGAGGAGTTGCACCATTTTATCAATCCGCCCTTTAATCGTATTGCGCGGTAAATGGTAAAGCGCCGCTTGCAGTTGCAGGAGTTCGCGCCCTGTCAGCACCTTGTCAAGAGCCACTTCTTGGGCGACGTAGCCGAGTTTCTGTCTGGCCATTCTCGGCTGGCTGACTGCTGAAATGCCAGATACTTCAATGCGTCCGCTATCGGGCGCGCTCAATGTACAAAGTACCCGCAGGGTTGTGGTTTTGCCTGCACCGTTGGGGCCTAGCAAACCAAATATTTCCCCCGGTTCTACCTTGAAGGAAACATCTTTAACGGCTTCTACATTGCCGTAGCGTTTCTGAAGATTTTCAATTAAAACGGCGGGAGCCATATATTTTAAGGATGAACTGGTTGTTAATATTTTGACACTTCTGGGCTTAATTTGCCGGAATGGCCGATCGCAGGTTCCGACTTCCTGTGCTTGTGGCGATCGTACATTCCGACTCAACGGGAAACTGCTGATTGTTTTGATTTTTGATAACGGTTTAAAAATTTTCAACTTGATGACGCTTCGTAAGCCGAATCGCCATCAGTCTTTCCTAATCTCAAATATAAACTTTTCTAGCAACCGCGCTCGACGTTTAAGATGTTTTTAATTACTGAAAACCTTACGTTCGATTGCTTCTTCCGACTTCCTTCTTCATTCTTCCTGATGACTGATGACTAATGACTGATGACCAATGACCAATGACCAAGGACTAATGACTTCTTCTATTACCTCCAAAAAACTATGAGTTTTGAGTTAATTCTAACTTGGAAGTTAGCAACTCAAAACTCACATTTTTTAAACAAGTAGAGATGCACCCGAAACCTGTTATTTTATAATTATCTCTACCTCTAGGCGGATGTCGATCGCAATTTGAATCATTAACACCGCTCTCCAACACATTCAACTGTCGCTTAAAAACACGGAAAACTTCCCTAGGTGGCAAGTTCTACTTTTATCCAGCTTGCAAAACAATGTAACTGTAGCCCCGTGTTCTATACCCCGATAATCATCAGTCATTACCAATTCTTTCAGCGAAAATTGAAAATGCCATGAACTTCTTTCTCGCTCGGGAGTAGGGTGCCGCGTCTTTAATCGACAATTTTTACCCAACCGCGACGCACATTGTACAGCAGTCGGTTGATGATGGCATACTCATCTTCATTCAGGGTTCTTTCTAAGAGTGCGGATCTTAGCTGTCTCCGGTCGTGGCGAGTCACAACACTAGAAAACATGACTTGACCAAATAATTCTTCGAGTGTCATTTGGGAAACTGACATGATAAACCTCCTAGTTGATTGAGAGATCTTAAAATTTTACAGGTTGATTGTAATCCTATTATGCTCTGTCCGATCGCCCATTCCTGCGATCGAAAACATTGACACGGTGTGATTTTTAGGCTAAAAATTTGTGACCGAGACTTAGACGCCGAGTGACTCGGATCTTTTAAATTCGTGACGCTTGTCACAGAATGAAGGAAGAAGGAAGAAGGAAGAGGATCGATGTGAAGGAGGAAGAGGGAAGTCAGAACAAGGTTTGAGGTTGGAGGGCAGAAGGCCGTGCCGCGCGATCGGCAAATCTCAAGTTTCGCGATCGCCCGCCATTGCTGTCAACCCCCTCCTAATCGGTTCTCAACCTGATTTTCCCGTCTGCCAATTTAGGAATGAGAATTAAATAACCCACACTCTTGAAAGTGGGATGGGCGTCCCGCCCGTCTATAAAGGACGGGCGGGACGCCCATCCCACAACAATTAAAATTGTAAGTTATTTACAGGAGCGATCCTTAGCAGCTAATTGAGGCATCGATCGATAGTCGCCACCACCGACTCGCCCAACTCTTTGAGCGCGTAACCGCCCTCCAAACCGAAGGCGATGCAGCGGGTGATTTGCAGGCAATATCCCGTGAAAGTACCGAAATCTGACGGCGCCAGATTCATGCTAGCCAGCGGATCCGAGGCTACTGCGTCGTAACCGGCGCTGACAATCAACAAATCCGGTTCAAAATTTGACAAAAACGGCACCACGAGAGATTCAAAGGCGCTCAGGTATTCAGCTATGCCGCCGCCCGGATACAGGGGAATATTCAGCACGTTGTTGTAGGCGCCGCGCTCGTCAGCATCTCCGGTTCCTGGATAGCAGGGAGATTGGTGCAGGGAACAGTAGGCAATTTGCCTGCTGTTTTCCACCAAAGATTGAGTGCCGTTGCCGTGGTGCACGTCCCAGTCTAGGATGGCGACGCGGTTGATGCCTGGCTGTTCCAGAGCGTAGTGAGCGGCGATCGCAGCGTTGGAAAACAAGCAAAATCCCATCGCGCGGCTGTTTTCGGCGTGGTGTCCCGGCGGCCTGGCGATCGTAAAAGCTGGTTCGTTGGTTGCTAAAACTCGATCGACCCCATCAAGCCAAGCACTCGCGGCCAGCAGCGCTACATCGTAACTTTCAGCAGAAATTGGCGTGTCACCGTCCAGGTAGCCACCTCCGCGATGAGCCAAATGTTCGACTTCTTTGATGTATCTTGGCGCGTGAACTTTTTTGATCGCTGACAACAGTTCTAGTTCGCGCTCGGCCACTGGGGTGGGCAGTTGCCACTCAATGCGATCGGCCCAGGGAGCAGCTAAAAGAGCATTGACGATCGCCGTCAAACGTTCTGGTCGCTCTGGGTGAAGCATTCCAGTTTTGTGCAGCAAAAAATCGGGGGAGTAGATGACGGGTAGCATCGGCAGATTTTAGAGTTAATATTTTATATTTTAGATTTTTAGTTTGCTTTAAGAAGGCCTTCGGTTTGGTGAAATTAAAATTGCGATCGGGCCACCATTTTAATTTTTTATATAGCCCCCAAAAAAACTCACCAAAGCATGAAACCCGACCGCCTAAAAAAACCTTTCTAGCTTTTGCCAATTGATGACTAAATCACCAACTGCTTTCCTTACAAATTTCCCTTGTTTCGTCCCTTAATTTTTCTAGCAACTTTCCCATAAAGTTAAGGGCAAATTGTGATATAATTTTAGGAGTAATTTGCAATATTTGGCAGCTCAACTGAATCCAGATCGATTTTATCGCATTTTTGGGATTTATAGCGGTCAAATTTAAAGTTTTAGCGGAGTTTTTCAACCTATGAGTATCTCTGAGTCGCGGATAATCCCGACGGATCTGGGTGGTGAGATGTCCCGATCGTACTTGGAATACGCCATGAGCGTCATAGTCGGTCGGGCGCTACCAGATGCCAGGGACGGTCTCAAGCCCGTTCACCGACGCATTCTCTACGCCATGAACGAATTGGGCTTAAGTCCCGATCGACCATTCCGCAAATGCGCCCGCGTCGTCGGGGAGGTGCTGGGCAAGTATCACCCGCACGGAGATACAGCAGTTTACGACGCCCTAGTGCGGATGGCTCAAGATTTCTCCATGCGCGAACGCCTGATCAACGGCCACGGCAACTTCGGCTCCGTTGACAACGACCCGCCCGCAGCCATGCGGTACACCGAATGCCGCCTCACAGCCCTGACTAGCGACTCCATGCTGCGCGACATCGACTGCGAAACAGTAGATTTCGGCGACAACTTCGACGGTTCCCAACAAGAACCCCTCGTACTCCCCGCACGCATCCCCCAAATTTTGCTCAACGGTTCCTCCGGGATTGCCGTAGGGATGGCCACCAACATTCCGCCCCACAACTTGGGCGAAATAATTGACGGTTTGGTAGCGCTAATCCACAATCCAGCAATTACCGATCTGGAATTGATGCAGTACATTCCCGGCCCGGACTTTCCCACCGGCGGGCAAATTCTCGGCAAAGGCGGCATTCGCGACGCTTACACCACCGGGCGCGGTTCCATTACCATGCGCGGAGTCGCCAACATTGAAACCATCGAACACGTCGGCCGCCCCGACAAAGAAGCAATTATTATCACCGAATTGCCTTACCAAACAAACAAGGCAGCGCTAATAGAGAAAATTGCCGAACTGGTAAACGACAAAAGATTAGATGGGATTTCCGACATTCGCGACGAAAGCGACAGAGACGGAATGCGCGTCGTGATCGAACTCAAACGCGACGCCTATCCCCGCGTCGTACTCAACAACCTCTACAAACAAACACCGCTCCAATCAAATTTTGGAGCCAATATGTTAGCGCTAGTAAATGGGGAGCCCCAACTACTGACGCTCTCACAATTCCTCAATGTCTTCCTAGACTTCCGCATTGAGACAATTACTCGCCGGACTCAATTTGAACTCCGGAAAGCAGAAGAACGCGACCATCTCCTGCAAGGCTTATTAATTGCCCTAGACAATTTAGATGCAATTATTCACCTAATTCGCGCCGCTGCCGACTCCGCCGCAGCCAAACAAGAATTGATGGATAATTACGGTCTTTCCGAACAGCAATCCGACGCAATTTTGCAAATGCAGCTTCGGCGTTTAACAGCCTTGGAAGCGCAAAAAATCCAGCAAGAACACGAAGAACTGCGAACAAAAATCGCCGACTTGGAAGATATCTTGGCGCGCCGGGAACGCATCTTAGAAATCGCCGAAGTTGAAGCGGTAGAAATTCAAACTAAAATCGCCACTCCTAGACGCAGTATCATCGAACACGCCGAAGGAGAAATCGATGAAAGAGATTTAATTGCCAACGAACAAGCAATTATTCTGATCACAGAGCAAGGCTACATCAAGCGGATGCCTGTCAGCACTTTCGAGGCCCAAAGCCGCGCTACTCGGGGCAAAGCAGGCGCGAAAATGAAGGAAGACGACGGAGTAGAACATTTCCTTTCCTGCTGCGATCACGACAGCGTTTTGTTCTTCAGCGACAGGGGCGTAGTTTACTCTCTCAAAGCTTATCAAATTCCCGTCAGTTCCCGGACGGCCCGCGGCACTCCCGTAGTACAACTTCTGCCGATTCCTATAGAAGAAAAAATCACTTCTATGGTGTCAGTCACGGAATTTACCAGCGAAGAATACTTGGTGATGCTGACTCGCAGCGGCTACATCAAGAAAACTGCACTTTCCGCTTTTGCGAACATCCGCACTAACGGCTTAATCGCGATTTCTCTCGAAGAAGGCGACCAATTGCGCTGGGTGCGGAGAGCAAAAGTTGGTGACAGCATTATCATCGGTACGCGCCAAGGTATGGCGATTCATTTCCGCACCAATCACGAACAGTTGCGCCCGGTAGGCCGCGCGACTCGGGGTGTAAAATCAATGAAATTGCGATCGGGCGATGAGCTGATCAGCATGGACATCTTGCCGAGTTCCATTGTTGCCGAAATTGCTGACACAGAAGATTCAGAATTGGAAGGAACAGATATTGCTCTGTTAGAAACAGAAGATTCGGAATTGGAAGCAGAAGATTTGGAATTGGAAGAAGAATTAGACACGCAAGCTGAGGAAATTGAAGGCGAAGAAGCTGAAGAAATTCCGACAGCTAGCAGCGAAGTTCCTTCGGTGTTGGTAATCACCACCAACGGCTACGGTAAGCGGGTTCCAGTTTCTCAATTCCGCCTCCAAAGACGCGCAGGCAAGGGATTGACTGCTACTAAATTCAAGTCAAAGAAAGGTAAGGATGAGGTAGCTGCGCTGCGAATTGTCAATGACAATGATGAATTGATGATTATTACCAACCGAGGTATTATTATCCGTCAGGTTGTGAGTGCAATTTCGACGCAATCGCGCACTGCGACGGGCGTGCGGGTGCAGCGGTTGGATGAGGATGATTCGATCGTAGCTGTGGCTTTGGTGCCGGCTGCGGGTGAAGAGTCGATCGAAGAATCGGCATCTGAGGAAGCGACAGAAGAGTCCTAGGTTAATGGTTTGTAGGGTGCGCACTGCGCACCTTACTGCTGTTGAATACTCAAAGTGCGATCGCCCTACTCAGAAATCTTCCTTCAAAAGTCAAAGTTTTTTTTCGGTGAGGTAATTATGAGTCAAGTCCAAAGCAAACTGCTAACTGATACCTGGGTTACGGCGACTTGGGATGAATACATAGAAATCATTAAACAGCCGGAGTACGATCGCGCAAAATGCTATTACTACAACGGACTGTTGAGGATTGAAATGGCAGCAGTCGGGCCAGATCGTGCTGATGACAACGGAATTATCGTCATCTTAATCAATTTATTTGGCATTGCCAAAGGTATCAAAATGAGACTGCTGGTCAATTGTAGCTATGCCAAAACGGGTGTCAGAGGCGCTCAACCTGATGCTTGTTACTACATCGGAGAGAGGGTGCAAACGGCGCCTCGCGGTAGTTCTGTAGTGAATTTGGATAGCGCAGCGGCCCCAGATTTGGCGATCGAAATTGCCGACAGTTCTCTCGTTGATGATTTGGGTACAAAAAGAATGATTTATGAAGAATTAGGAGTGTCTGAATATTGGGTAGTAGACGTACAAAAAGCCCAAGTTATTGCTTTTAAAATAATTGTTAACCGGGGAAGCGAACGTCTGACGGAATCTCAAATTTTGCCGGGGCTAAAAGTTGCTTTGTTAGAGGAAGGTTTGCGCCGCAGCCGCCAGACGGACAATACAGAAGTAGGTAGCTGGTTTTTAGAGGAAGTTCGCGGGAATCCTCAATAGTAGGCGCGGCATAGCTATCGCGTGAATCGAGCTTTTGGAGTTTTCAACCCAATCATCCAGAAACCGAGTTTTTCTAGGAAAAAGTATCGTTATTGCGATCGTTTCTAGTATAAAAACCCAGTTTCTTCAGGTTTACTGCGTAAGTCGTGAATCAGAATCTTTCACGAGATCTTTTGGGTAAGTTATGACAAATAAATTTGTCGTAAGTCTTCTAAACTCTCAACTGTGAACAAGCTAGAAGTTATAGTTTGCAGCAAATTCAGATCGTCAATGGCAGCAATCTCTGCAAAAATCTCTAACCCGGAACTTCCAAACTTAAGCTGTAAACCTAACTGAATGCCTTGTAATAAAGCCTGTTTCGTCTGATTTTGAGATTCAGTTAACTGTAATTGAGATACAGTTAATTGTGACTGAGTTTGAGAGAGACTGGCGGCTAATTCCTCCACAGTAGCAATAACATTCCCCTCAGCATCGCACCATCTTAACCAAGTATCATTGACGCTTTCAAAGACACCGCGCCAGAGGGTTAAACCTAAATCGACTAAGGGAAACCAAGTATCGGTTTTCGGCACATAGCGCCCCCCTTGTAGTTGAAAAATCTGTAAAGGGCGATCGCTCAATTCACCCAGAGGATCGTAAACAACATAATACATTACACCCATCAGGGCATAATCAGTAAATTTGCTACCCAATTCATTCCCCGGAGCCGGAGAAACAATTTCGATCGCAATTTCTGGAGGTTTCCCAAATTCCCAGAGCAAATAGGAACGAACATCTCGCCGATCCCAACTATCCGCAACAGTCACATTTAAACTGAGGAATATATCAGGAACTATCGCCGGATGCCGAACAGTACGGAAGATACCCACATTGGCTGCGACAATGAACGGAATACCACCATTTAACTCATATCCAGAGAGCACTTCCGTAAGCAGTCGCTGTTGTTTTTCGTTAATGAAACTATCCAAGGGAGTATCGTCTTCTTGTACGAGTTGTGTCGTATCGGGGTATTGACTGGGGTCAAGAATTATCTGCTCAGACATGGCTGATTTTGCTAGGATTTAATCGGGTTATGATTGTGCGATTTTCCTATGACAATCTTATCTCAATCTGGCAATCTTGTGTTAATTATTCACAATTTGTAGGGATGTTGACTCTACCCTAGCTAGAGGAAATAAAAGTACAAAAAAACTTGACAGTTGACACGATAATTGCTATAGCATAATATAAGCGTAAGATTAATAGCAAAAGTCGGTAAAAATGCCTTATTTAACAGCAGCAAATGACATCAAAGCACTGATAGCTAAACTTTCTCAAGCTAAAATCCTGTGGGTAGACACAGAAATAGCAGACTATAAATCCAACCCCAAATTATCTCTGATTCAAGTATTAGCTGACTCCACAGATTCGACGGGAAATGCCACCTTTCTGCTAGATGTCTTAGATAAACCGGAATTGGCAAAAGATTTCATCAACCAAATCATGGTAAATCCAGATATTGAAAAAGTCTTGCACAACGCCAGCTATGACATCAGATTTCTCGGTAATGACGACGCTCAAAATGTCACTTGCACATTGCAAATGGCGAGAAAAATTCCAGCTTACATTCTGCCCTTACCCAACCGACAACTCAAAACATTAATAGAAACACTTTGCGGCATTGCTTATGTAGATAAAACAGAACAAAGCGGCGATTGGGCAAAACGTCCCCTGACTGATAAGCAGCTAGAATATGCCAAGATGGACGCGGTTTATTTAGCTAGAGTGCATCAGCGCTTGCTAGAAATTCTTGCCCAATCTTACCCCGAACCCGCAACGGAAAACTTGACCGCGTTGGGGGAAAAATATCAGGAAATAGAATCTCAGTGGAGGCCGCTTGACTCAGAAATCTCTGAAGTGAAAGAACGATTTAAAGCTGGAATGATGGCGCAAAAGCTCAAAAATAGTTCTTATTTTCAGCTTTCCAGTTCTATAACGATGAAAGTTGATTTTATGACGCTGGCGAAACTGACGCAAACTCAGGGAATTGAGTTGAATTTTCCGGTGACGCTGACGAAAGAAATTCAAAAACAGTTAGGGGAAGTCATCTCTCATCCATCTTTGGAAGTTGAGGATATTGCTAGTTGGCGGTTGAATTCTAATGTACAGCAGCGGCGAAAATCTACTACTAAGAAAATTGTGCCGGAACCCGAGAGTGAGGATTTAACAGCGTTGGGGAAAAGGTATCAAGAAATTTTGCCAGAATGGAAGTTGCTGGATTCGGAAGTTGAGCATCTGAAAGAGCGGATTAAAAAAGCAATGTTGGTGCAAAATAAGGGCAATACTCCTCATTTTAAGTTGTCAAGTTCTTCGATTTTGAAGGTAGATTTTGCTAGCTTGGCTAAACTTGTGCAATCTGCGGGAGTTGAGTTGGATTTTATGGTGACGCTGACTCAATACATTCAAAAGCAGTTGGGGGATGCGATTAACACAATTGATGTGCAAATTGAGTATATTACCAGTTGGCGGATGACGGCTAAGACTGTGGAAGATGAAGATGAGGAAATCCCGTTTTAAGAAGACAGGGCGGTTTCAACTGTACGTCCTATCTTACATCTAATTGTAAGTATTTAGTAGATTGCCTGCTTCCTCTCGAAGCTTCTGAATAGAATCTTTTAAAGTAGCTAGGGAGTTGTCACTTGCTGATTGTAACCCTGAACCAAAAACAGCTTTAATTTGTGTATCACATTCTCGAACTGGAACAATCAAATCTCGAATAGTCTCAAATCCGTAGGCTTGAATATTTTTGAGAACAAGCTGTTCTAAACACCATAATCGATTACTTAGAGATTGTTGAATGATAGGTAAGTTAACTTTTGCTAAGGCTTTGATGAATCTTTTATCTCCAGTAAAAATCTGAGTAGATTTATTTTTTTGGATAAGTTTGATAGCATGACTTGTGATAATTGCCTCACCTTGATCGATATTTTCAATACTGGATAATTGGATAAAAATTTCTTGGTCAATATCGGCTTCAGATATGTTTTCTAAAGTTCTAGTAAGGTAAAGAACTTGTTTATAATTAATAACACGATCTTCTGTTTTTTGACGTTTACCTGCTTCAAGATTTTTCCAATCCTTTTCAAATTTATATTTTGCCGTCTCTAGGATATTAACTTGCTCATAACTAGCATCAAATAATTTAAGAGTATTATCGAATAGCTGGAATGTAGCAAGCTTTTTGACAATGTCATTATCGATACAATAGATACAACTAGACAAAGCTATTCTCCTAAAATTTGGTCTAAGTAATCAGCATTATCGTCACCTAATTCATCCCAATTTAGATGCTGCCCTAAAAATTTGTTAATAGTTTTTTGTCCTTCTTTAGGAGCATTAATTAAATTTACACATTTCATAGATAATGCAAAATATTTTTTATTATACCAGCCATAATTTAAAGCTAATGCAGATGGATCGATGGTAGAGTCATTTTCAAGAAGTTGAAAAATTTTATTTTTTAGGTTTTGTGCATTGTTAAACTTTTTATTGCCGAGGGAGTTATCAAAACTGTTGACTAGCAGTTTAACTGCAAACTGATTGCTATCTATTTCTTCTCGATCGTCAGAGTCTTGCTTAATATCATCATCAATCAAAATACCTTCTTTAATATGACCAAGGGCGAGATGACCCATTTCATGGGCAAGATCGAATGCTAGACATACGGGCTGTGTCTTACCACTACTCAAGACAATCACGGGATAATCATATTGCCATTGGATCATGCCTGTAATTTTGCGGGTATTTTTAGGGTAATTCTTAAAATAGACAACAGCGATACCATGTTCCCAACAGTAATCGAGCAAGCTGTACAAAGTGACTTGAGGATGTTTGGCAACAATCTCTGATCGGACTTGATGAGGGTCAGATGGGATGGGTTTAAATTCGAGCTTTATAGTATCAGCGACTACTTCCGCAACCCGTGAGGCAAGTTGATGAGCAACCTCAGGTACGTCTGCTTTATCCTGTTGATGGTACTTGAACTTGGTATGGAGTAAGGGCTTAAACTGAGGGGCCTGATTCTCAGCTAAAAGACTTTTGAGGTCTAGGTGCAGACGTTGGGCAATATGACCAGCGCCCTCTAGGACGGCGACGGGTTTATTGTCTAATTCTTCATTCCACCAACTGGGCAAGCCTTTTTCTTGAACGAAACGTTTTGGGAAACCGATCGCCGAGAGTTTTTTATAGAGAACAGACATTGATAATGTTTGTGTCATTGGCTTGCCCTCCGTCTGAGAATTTGCTTAATATCATTCTAACCTAATTGCAAATAATTTAGCTACTATTTTTTGTGACAGAGCGTAGATCTTTATCATACCATAGGATAAATTTTGCAAAAGCAACACCAAAGGAAAGTTACGAGCCAGAAGAATTGCGCTCGTAGAAGATTTGCGATCGCTCCTTTCGTCTTGGCAACCTAACACTTGTCCCATCTACCTATTTCCTGGTCACCGCCGCTGCGCCTTTGCGGTTCATTTCAATCCGCCATATTTGAGCAAGGTGGGCAAATAATGCCCACCCTAATTCCTACTTCCCTACCGTGAAATACTCATTCTTAGCGTAGACGCTAATAATGCAGTCGCCGACTTCAAAAAACATCCCTTCTTGCTCATCTTTAGAGAATTGCAAGTTGCCGTATTTAGCATTAATTTCCTCAGCAGTCGCCGCCTTAGCTTCCATTTCATCGGGGATAAGTCCGGTGGAACCGATGTAGAAAACTAGGGGCGAAACTTTCTCGCTGTAGACTTTTTCGGCGTAGGTTTCCAGTTGCTCGTTTGCACTGGCTAAAGCAGCGACAAATTCGTCTCGCTTGACATCTTCTTCCTGCCATTTTGCTTGCAGAAGCCTCAGCAAACTGTCTGCACCAACTTTTGCTAAGGTAGCGCTAACAATTCCGTTATTTTCTAACCCTAAAAAGTCATCGAAAATCTGTTTCATTAAGTCGTCAACTTTGGTGATTTTGGTGCGGGATGAAACTGTTTTGTGTGCGAAGACGACAGGCTCATCTAAGGTGAGGTCAAATGTCGGTTTTGCTAGCTTTTCGCCCGTGTTTTTGTGGTAAACTTCGTAAAGGCGATCGAGAAATTTGTTGGCTGAGTGCAATTTGCCGAAGTTGAGGATGTTTTTGCTGCCGATGTCGATTTTGTAGCTGACTCGCGAATCTACTGTACCGTTGGCGATCGCACTTTTCAACTCTGTGTACTCCGTAGTCGTGGGAAAGTTGAGGTAAAGGCTTTTCGACAGATAGTGCTGTTTCAACTCTTCCAACTGTTGAGCCGTATAACTCTCGGATGCTTCCTTCAAATGAGCCGAGAGAATGCTGGAAAGAATTTTAATGTTTGCGAGTTCCTCAAACACTCCGTCAAGGCTGCCGTAACGCCCGTCAAACGGCACTAGCGGCAAACTGTCTAACTTAATATCGTACTCCGAATGGAAGTCAAAATCTCCCGCAGGCGAGCCGTCTTGTTCGAGGATACCGCATTTTTTGAGCAAATCAAACACTGCTTTGCTGCTGATTTTGAGGCGCAGCGACTTGATATTAACTTCGCCGTCGCTGACAATGGTATAGTTGTTGAAAGTATTCAGGTCTGTCACTAGAATTCCTGCAACTTCTGCGATCGCACTTCCATCCTCAACTTTTACCAGTTTAACTTTCCTGGTAATCAGCATATTGATGGTAGCGGTATTTTGATTGATCGCAAATGAACCCATGCGCGCGTATTCGCCGCCATCTAAGAATTCTGTTTTCAGCCAAGGCTTGACAAGGTTGCCGTTTTCGTCTCGCTTTCCTTCAACTCGCTTCAAACCTTTGCGCTGATAGTTTTCTTGCAAGTGTTTCAAGTTGATGATGATGCTGTTGCTGTTTTCCTCCAATATCTCGATCAACTCCAGCAGGGAAATTTTGTCGCTGACTTTTACCCGATCGCCAATTTGATGATTTTGCAACCCATCAGGCGCAAACACAGCCCGTTCCAAATCCTCCGTAAACTCGGCTATTTGAGCATTTGTCAAGGCTTTAGCGTGTTTTTCCGTCAAAGTAGCGTTGAAGGTGCTCGCCAGCGCGTACTTCGCCGTATTCAAATTGCCGTCAGCGAGGTTAGCTTTCGCAAAAGCAAACACCGACTCATCAGTTTGAGCAACCAGAACCTCTAATTTGTCATACTCATCTTTGGTGACTTGCTGATACTTGTAAAACAGTCCCGCATCGTCTGCTTTCAGCCCGCAGATTTTCAGCGTGCTCGATGAACCGCTGATTTTCTTGCCTGTTTTGGAAACAAAAACTTGATAATCGTATTCCTTAATTAACGGTTCTTCCAGCGCAGGCGCAACGGAATCACCTAACAGTTTTGTGCTGTCGTACAGAGCATCATAAACCATTTTGACTTCGCCAGCGCGGATGCAATTTCCCGATAAAGTGTTGGCGATTTTCGAGAGCAGTTTGAAGTCAGCAGAAGCATAGGATATCGTGTTTGCAAACACATCCATGTCCTTAAGTTCGTTGCAAATTTCCGCTAGTTTCGCCGCTTCGGCATTAGGACTCGGGTCATTTGCATAGCCGTCTGTGTGCAAGTTAATTGCTGTCACTTCTCCCGCTTTTACCAGAGATTTAGCAAGCTGCATCGACTGGGATATGCAGGTACAGCCAGCGGTTTGGATATTTTTAATTTGTTTGATGTATTGAGAGTCAATCTTCGTCACTTCTTGAATGGAAATTCGCTGAAAGTGACTAATTACGTCTCCGTGGTCAGCGTAGGAAATGAGGCTGACAATTAGTTGGTAATTGTTGTATTCGTCTAAGGTCAAAAGCTTGACTAGGGTTTCTTTCAGCGGTTTTAAGTCATAATACATTGAGCCGGAGCGATCGATAATGATGATGCTGTGGGCGACGGATTTTTCGGGGATATCGCCTGGTGTTCTTTCTAGATTTGTGCGATCGACTAAATAGAATGCCTTTTCATTTCCGGCAAAATTGTAGAGGGTAAATTTGGTGCGATTATTCGAGGCTGCTTGGCTGCTGGAACTTTTGACCTGAGATGATTGTTTTGCGTGCCGTGCCATAGTTTTCACCTATGTTGATTTATTCCTCAACACTATCTTTACACGCGCTTTTGTCCGTGTCAAGGCCTGTCGGGAAAATTCTCTGCTAGGCTAAATAAGCATTAATACTTAGTAACAGTAGGGAAAGTGCGATCGCTCTTGATCCCCCCTAGCCCCCCTTAAGAAGGGGGGAACCGGAAGCACTCAAAGTCCCCCTTCTTAAGGGGGATTTAGGGGGATCTAGACGCTTGCTATCCCCCTTAGCCCCCCTTAAGAAGGGGGGAACCGGAAGCACTCAAAGTCTCCCTTCTTAAGGGGGATTTAGGGGGATCTAGACGCTTGCTATAAGCGAGATTTATCAAGCGCGTCAAACCACTTTTTGCGCCAGTCCTAAAATATTGAATCAATAATGCTTAATTCAGCAAATCCGCTGCTCAAACTCTATTTAAATTTAATCGGATGGGTAGCGTTTGGATTCATTCTCGGCCGCCTGCTACCGAGAAGTTATTCTACATATTTAGCCAAGTCTCTGTTCTTTTTTGGCACACCGCTGAGCATTGTTGCTTTTATCCGCCGCGCCAATTTATCTGGCCCTATTTTGATTGCACCGCTGATAGCTTGGGCGGCAATTATAGCAGGTGGCGGAATTGCTTGGATTGCGATACATTTCGGCTTGGCCGAGGAACGTTTCAATACTCTTAATCCAGGCCAAAATACCTCGGAACTTAAAACCGCTTGGGGTTTGCCGGCTCAAGGCAGTTTCTTATTAGCGGCGATGTTTGGCAATACGGGTTTTTTAGGCATTCCCATCACCTTGTCTTTGTTGGGGCCCGAACACTTTGCTTGGGGGTTGTTTTACGACTTGCTGGGCACTGGTACGGCCATCAATTTACTCGGAATTGCGATCGCCTCTGGCTGCGGTAACAGCAATCTACACCAGCATTGGTTAAGTCCCCTGCGGGCAATTTTGCAGAATCCGGCACTGTGGGCTCTCGGTGCGGGATTTGTCTCGCGCAGTTGGCCGCTGCCGGCACCAATGGAAGGATTGTTAACAACTGGTGCTTGGGCTGTAATTAGTTTATCTTTAATTACGATCGGGATGCAGTTGAGCAAGTTGAATTCTTTGCACAATCTCAAACAAGTTTTGAGTTGTCTGGCAATTAAAATGCTGTTAGTTCCTTTGGTATTTGGCACGGGTTTAACGTTTGTTGGCATTACGGGTGCGCCGCGACTTGCGCTAGTGCTGCAAATGGCAATGCCTCCGGCTTTTGGTACTACTTTGCTGGCAGAAGTTTTTAATCTCGATCGCGAATTGACCGTAACTGCGATCGGCATCGGCTGCCTTAGTCTATTGTTCACTATTCCCCTATGGATGAGGCTATTTAGTTTTTAATTACAAGATAATTTGTTCAGTTTGAAAAATGCCTTGTTTGGGTGACATAAATCACAAGTATTGAGCGATCTATGTCATGTTATTTTTCTTAACAATCACTAGAGTTGGAAACTATATTCCCTTCTGTTAAGCTACAGATAGCCCACGGATGAGGCGAATAATAAAAATATGAAAACTCAAAATTTTACATTGACAGGTTATCAAACACTCGATCGCATTTACTTAGGCACTCGCACCCTAGTTTATCGCGCCCGCAGCCTCTCGGACAAACAGCCCGTCGCCATCAAAGTCTTGCGGAGCGAGTATCCCAGCTTCACTGAACTCGTGCAATTTCGCAATCAGTACACGATCGCCAAAAACCTCAATTTACCCGGAATTATCGAAACATACAGCTTAGAAACTTATCAAAACAGCTATGCGCTGGTAATGGAAGACTTCGGGGGAATCTCTCTGAAAGAGTGGACGCAACAAGGGGAAACTGCGCCGAATTTGAGTGAATTGTTGCAAATGGCGATCGACATCAGCAGTACATTAGATATACTCTGCCGCCACCGCATCATTCACAAAGACATTAAACCCGCCAATATTTTAATTAATCCCCAAACAAAACAAGTCAAACTAATTGACTTTAGCATCGCATCTTTGCTGCCGAGAGAAACTCAAATCCTGATGAATCCTAACGTGTTGGAAGGGACACTCGGCTATTTGTCACCCGAACAAACGGGAAGGATGAATCGCGGCATTGACTACCGCACAGACTTTTACTCGCTAGGCGTGACTTTTTACGAATTGCTAGCGGGAGAGTTGCCGTTTCAATCCAACGATGCGATGGAATTGGTACACTGTCATATTGCCAAGCAACCGCCATCGCTGCATGACATCAATCCGCAAATCCCGCAGGTACTTTCCGAGATTGTCAACAAATTGATGGCTAAAAATGCCGAAGATCGCTATCAGAGTGCTTTGGGGCTGAAATTTGATTTAGAATTTTGTTTGCGTCAATTACAAGAAAGTGGTACAATATATGATTTTGAAATAGCCCAGAGGGATTTGTGCGATCGCTTCATTATCCCAGAGAAGCTCTACGGGAGAGAAACCGAAGTAAAAACCCTACTCGAAGCCTTTGAGCGCGTTGCAAGCCCCCTTACCAAGGAGGAACACAGGGGGGTCGAAATGATGCTAGTAGCTGGTTTTTCAGGGATTGGGAAAACAGTTGTAGTTAACGAAGTCCACAAACCAATTGTGCGGCAGCGGGGTTATTTCATCAAAGGCAAATTCGACCAATTTAACCGCAATATTCCGTTTTCAGCATTTGTCCAAGCTTTTCGAGATTTAATGGGACAATTGCTCTCAGAATCAGATAGTCAATTAAACATCTGGAAGACCAAGATTCTGGAAGTAGTGGGCGACAATGGACAAGTTTTAGTGGATGTGATTCCTGAACTGGAACTGATTATTGGCAAGCAACCCCCAGCTACAGAACTATCAGGAACTTCTGCTCAAAATCGCTTCAATTTGTTGATCCAGAACTTTATTAAAGTATTTACTAGCCAAGAACATCCTTTGGTGATGTTTATTGATGATTTGCAGTGGTCTGATTCTGCCTCTCAGAACTTGCTAAAACTGTTGATGCAGGACACCAAATATTTATTGGTTTTGGGGGCTTATCGAGACAATGAAGTTTCCCCAGTCCACCCATTTATATTGACAGTAGATGAAATTATCAAAACTGGAGCAGTAGTGCAGACAATTACTCTGCAACCTTTGAGTCTGGAAGATACAAATCAATTGGTGGCTGATACCCTAAATTGTGAATTATCCCTAGCTCAACCATTGACAAAATTGGTGTACCAAAAAACCAAAGGAAATCCTTTTTTTGCTACCCAATTTTTGAAAGCCTTACACGATGATGAGTTAATTAGTTTTAATTGGGATATTCGACATTGGCAGTGTGATATTGCTAAGGTTAGAGCTTGGGCACTTACTGATGATGTAGTGGAGTTTATGGCGCTGCAATTACAGAAGTTGCCGACTGAGACTCAGGATATGCTCAAACTAGCAGCTTGTATTGGGGCGAAGTTTGATTTGCATACCTTGATGATTGTGAGTGAGAAATCAGCAGGAATGACAGCAACATATTTGTGGAAAGCATTGCAAGAAGAGTTAGTAATTCCTACTACCAAAATCTATAAATTCTTCACTCAAGCTGAGGGTGAAGCAGCTTTTGAAACAGCAGCCAATCCCACTTATTGCTTTTTGCACGATCGCGTCCAACAAGCTGCTTATTCTCTAATTCCCGAAGACCAACAACAGTCAACTCATTTAGCAATGGCTCGCTTGCTGCGGCAAAACACCCCAGATGCAGAACTAGAATCCAATATTTTTGAGATTGTCAACCACTGGAATCGCGCGATCGCCCTTCTAGTCGATCCACTGGAAAAAACCAATCTCGCCCAACTCAATTTAATGGCTGGAAACAGAGCCAAAGCGGCGAATGCCTATGAACCAGCACTGACTTATTGCAGTACAGGTTTAGCACTTCTAGACGATCTGGGCGGCTGGCAGAACCAAACTAGCCTGATGCTGGCATTGCATGAAGGTGCAGCAGCAGCGGCGTATCTCTTCGGTGATTTTGCTCAAATGGAGCAGTGGGTGAGCGCAATCTTAGCTCAAAAACTGGAGACACTCGACCTGGTTAAAACCTATGAAATCCAGATTCAAGCCCATAGCACTCAGAGTCAGTTTTTAGAGGCGATTGCGATCGCACAGAATGCCCTAGAGCAATTCAATATTCATCTACCCAAACAACCAGCACCCGCCGATATCGTCCCAGCGATGCAAGAAGTGGCTGAATTACTCAATGGCAGAACTGCCGATGATTTACTTGATTTGCCCGTAATGACAGACGCAGAAGCTTTGGCAAGTATGCAGTTACTATCGAGTATTATCGCAACGTCTTACGTTTCTGCCCCCTTGCTGTTTCCCTTTGTTGTTTTGGCTCAAGTCAAACTATCGATTCAACTAGGCAATACAGCCCTCTCTGCTTTCACTTACACTACTTATGCTGTTTTATTAAGCAGTATTTTAGAAGACTTAGACCCAGCCTATGAATTTGGACAACTAGGATTAAAACTGGCGGAAAAGTTTAAATTGCCACCTGTTCAGACAAAAGTGAATGTGATTGTCGGAGCTTTTACTATTCATTGTAAATCCCACCTCCAAAATAGTTTGCCTCTATTGACAGAAGCCTTCAAAATAGGACTAGAAGTGGGTGATTTTGAATATACGGGCTACGGTGCTGCCCATATTTGTCAATCTTCCTATGCGGTTGGCAAAGAATTAACGACGCTGTTGACAGAAATAGAAATTTATATCGCCACACTCTTGAAACTAAAAGTTATTGGAATCTCAAACTATAGTTTGGCTATTTTGCAAACTATCCAGCGATTACAAGCGACTCGGAATGAGGCTGCACTGACTGCTCAAAAGGAGTTGCATAATACCTTAACTGTTTCTAATGATTTAAGTGGGTTACATTTTTATTGGGTTTATCGGCTCACAGCTTCCTACTTACTCAATGAAATGGTTGAGGCAAAACAAGATGCGGCCCAAGCACGCCAAACCCTAGCAGCCGGGGCAGGTCTGATTGGCGTACCCATTTTTTACTTCTATGATTCTCTGACTGCATTGGCTGATTTTTTAGAGGTGACAGACAAAACGGCAGTCCTCGATCGCGTTGCTGAAAACCAGACTAAACTGCACCATCGCGCTTACCACGCACCAATGAACTTTCAACATAAATATGATTTGGTGGAGGCAGAAAGATCGCGCGTGTTGGGCAATAAGGTTGAGGCGATCGAATATTACGATCGGGCTATTTCTGGAGCTAAGGAAAATGGTTTTATCCAAGAAGAAGCTCTGGCTAATGAACTAGCTGCTAAATTCTTGCTTGCTTGGGGAAAAATAAAAATTGCTGCTGGCTATATGCAAGAAGCTTATTATTGCTATGCTCGCTGGGGTGCAAAAGCCAAAATTGATGACTTAGAAAAACGCTATCCCCAACTTCTTGCTCCCATATTGCAGGCAAAACAAAACCGTTCAGCCCTCAGCGAAACCAGCCGAAAAACCATCAATAAATCGTCTATTTTAGATCAAACCATCCAAACAACTCAATCTAGCAGCAGCAGTATTTCCGAAGCCCTCGATTTCGACACTATTTTCAAAGCCTCCCAAGCTGTATCGAGTGAAATAGAATTAGAAAAATTGCAGGCGGCATTGATGTCTGTGTTGCTCGAAAATGCCGGGGCCACAAAAGCTGTTCTGCTGTTGGTTAAGGATGGGAATCTCGCAGTCGAAGCTGTAGCATCTCTCAAGGAAAATGTCATCTCAATGTCTGTACCGCTTTCAGCCAGCGAAGAGGTTCCTGCTGCTGCGGTTAACTACGTCAAGCGCACTTTGACAACTGTGGTTTTGGATAATGCAGCAGCACAAAATGACTTTATGGCAGAGCCGTATTTGATGGAGCAAAAGCCCAAAAGTCTGCTGTGCGCGCCGATTTTGCATCAGGGTAAATTAATCGGGTTGCTGTATCTAGAAAATAATTTGACAATTGGTGCATTTACTGGCGATCGCACTCAAGTCATCCAATTGTTATGCGCCCAAGCCGCAATCTCCCTCGAAAATGCCCGCTTGTACCAACAATCTCAAGCTTACGCACGAGATTTAGAACGATCGCTCGTTGACTTGCAGCAAGCACAGTTACAGCTCGTACAGAGCGAAAAAATGTCCGCCTTGGGCAATCTCATCGCGGGTGTCGCCCACGAAATCAACAATCCCGTCGGCTTTATTAGCGGCAATATTGACGAAGCAACGAACACGATCGCAGATGTGATTAACCACTTGAAATTATATCAAGAAAAACTGCCAAATCCCGGCGAAGAAATCGAACAAGATGCTGAGGATATTGATTTGGAGTATGCCTTAGAAGATTTGCCCAAGATGCTGTCGTCGATGAAAGTGGGGTGCGATCGCATTCGCGGCATCAGCACCAGCCTCCGCATTTTCTCCAGAGCCGATAAAGATTACAAAGTTCCTTTTAATATCCATGAAGGGATTGACAGTACGATCTTAATTCTCAAACACCGGCTGAAAGCTAACGAACACCGTCCCGCGATCGAAGTCGTCACTGACTACGGCAATCTGCCTCAAATCGAATGTTTTCCCGGTCAACTCAATCAGGTATTTATGAATCTGCTCAGCAATGCGATCGATGCCTTAGATGAGTCAAGTCAAGGACGGAGTTTTGCCCAAATTGAAGCGAATCCTAACTGTATCGCGGTGCGGAGCGCTTTGGAGAGCGATCGGCACATCCTGATTGCGATCGCCGATAACGGTGCGGGGATGACGGAAACAGTAAAACAGCGGATTTTCGATCATTTATTTACCACAAAAGCTGTGGGGAAAGGTACCGGCTTGGGATTGGCGATCGCCCGTCAAATTATTGTCGAAAAACATGGCGGTAATATCACAGTTAATTCTACTCCAGGACAAAGTACAGAATTTATCATTACCCTTCCCATTTATGCGGGATAATATTTTTGACAAGTTGATGCCTAGAATGTTAAACATCAAGTAAATTACAGCATTTTTCAGGTATGTTCGGGACATACCAGAGGTAGGGACACGGCAATGCCGTGTCCCTACAGGCTATTGAATGTACTTCAGAAACCAGCAATCTACTGCAGATCGCGGATCGAAATGCGTCCTGAAATGTCAAGTCAAAAACCCAGTTTTCCATCGCGTCTGCGTAATTCCCGATCGTTTACAATACCAGCAACCGCAAGTTAAAATATCGATCGAGTTGGGATCTATATAAATTGTTCGGGCGAGGCGATCGAAGATATCGAAGTCGCCGGGGAACTTCAGGATGCAAATGCGACGGCTTTTAGCCGAGAAGTTATCCGCCTTGCTGAAGCTTGCGAACTCAAACAACTGCGGCTCTTCATTACTTGTTATGCTAAAAGTGTCCGTGAAGTTGGCTGAAACCCTTTCTGGTCAATAAGTCTATTCGTTATGGCTATCATTTGAGGTGCTGACTTTCGCGACCATCCACTAGAATCGTTGATTTTACAGGCAATTTATGATGTTTAATTAATAAATTAGCATAAAAGGTAATGAAGAGCCACAACTGCGAACATTTATCCAAAACTACCTCGCTTAATAGAAGCCGAAACCCATGCCATGCCAAACCCAACCGTTTATCTCGATCGTGGATGACAACGCTACTAACTTGTCTGTGTTTTCTGGTGCTTTGAAAACTGCTGGCTATCAAGAACGAAATACCAAATTTTAGAGTATCCTTGAAAAAAATCAAATTAGTAATCCTAGCAACTTGTAAGCGATCGTGACACTCAAAAAGTTAAATTACATTTTTTCTCAAACTTCCAGGCAAGTTTCCCTGCGAACAGTCTTAATTGTGCCTTTTGTACTGCAAATATTTGCTGCTGTAGGATTGGTTAGCTATCTGTCCTTGCGTAACGGGCAGAAAGCTGTTAATGATGTAGCGGCTCAACTGCGAAGCGAAGTTAGCGATCGAGTCAAAATGTATCTGGACAATTATCTAGAGAAACCTTTTCTGATTAACAGGCTGAATGCAGATGCGATTGCTCGCAGGGAATTGAGTTTCGATTTGAAGAAACAGAATCCAAAAGCCGATCGATTACTTTGGCAACAAATGCAGTTTTTTGATTATGTAAGCTGGATTTCTTTGTGTTCGGCGCAAGGAGATTTATTTGGAATTGAGCGGAGGGCTAAAGATAATTCACTGCAATTTTATATGAGTAACAGTAATACAGGCTTTTACCCTTATTTTTCCAAAATAGATGCTCGGGGAAATCGCACGGAAAATCTAGAAAAAAGTACCACAAAATTTAATCCTTATATCCGACCTTGGTTCATTAATGACGAACGGAAAAGAAAGCAGGCTTGGAGTGAAATTTATCCTGAATTTATTAGCCTCCAACCGCAGATAACTGCTATATCGCCTGTTTATAATGATAGCAGAAAAATTCAATATTTTATTGGTACTACTTTTTCGTTAAAAGCTATTAGTCAATTTCTAAATAATCTCAAAATCGGTCGGTCAGGGCAGGTTTTTATTATCGAAAAATCTGGATTTTTAGTAGCAAGTTCAACCAAACAGCAGCTATTTACATTAGAAAATCAAAAGGATGCAAAGCCCCAACGCCTTAAAGCATTAGACAGTAAGGATAAGTTAATTAGCGCAACTGCTCAAAGTTTAACCAAAAAATTTGACAATTTGAGTAATATAAAACAGGAACAACAACTAGAATTCACCATCTCTGGTCAGCTACAATTTATTCAAGTTATGCCCTTCCAAGATGATTTTGGACTTGATTGGTTAGTAATTGTAGTAGTTCCAGAAGCAGATTTCATGGAGCAAATTAACTCCAATACTCAGACAACTATACTGTTGTGCATGGCAGCATTAATAGTAGCAACTGGGGTCTGTTTTGTCACTGCTCGATGGGTGACACAACCAATTCGCCGCCTCAATCAAGCATCTAAAGCTATTGCCCGAGGAGATTTAAGTCAGGCTGTAGATTTAGATCGCGCTGATGAATTAGGAGAATTAGCTATCTCATTCAATCAGATGGCAGGACAACTCAAAACCTCTTTCAATGAACTCGAACACCGAGTAGAAGAAAGAACAGCAGAATTAGTAATAGCTAAAGAAAAAGCCGACGTAGCTAATCAGGCAAAAAGCACATTTATTGCCAACATGAGCCACGAATTGCGCTCTCCCCTCAACGCCATTCTAGGCTTTTCTCAAATCATGACTCGCTCTCAAACTCTGCCTCCCGAACATCAAGAAAGTGTCGGCATCATCTCTCGCAGTGGCGAACACCTGCTCACCCTAATTAACAACGTCCTCGATCTGTCTAAAATCGAAGCAGGCAAAACCACTCTCAACCAAAAAAACTTCGACTTGCATCGGCTACTTGAGGACATACACGATATGTTTGAAATGAAGGCAGAAGAGAAAGGTTTGCAGTTACTCATGGAATCAGCACCCCATCTACCTCGCTACGTCCGTACCGATGACGTGAAATTGCGTCAAGTGCTGATTAACATCATTAACAACGCCATCAAATTTACTCAAGAAGGAGGTATTTTCGTCAGAGTAACCGTTAAAGAAACTGCCGACAAAACCCACACCATACATTTTGAAATCGAAGATTCAGGAGCCGGGATTGGGCCTGAAGAAATTGGGAATTTGTTTGAAGCTTTCACGCAAACAGAAACCGGAAAACAAGCTCAAGAAGGTACGGGTTTGGGCTTGCCTATCAGCAGCCAATTCGTGCGTCTCATGGGGGGAGATATTACAGTAAAAAGTGTAGTAGAACAAGGCACGAATTTCCTGTTTGATATTCAACTTACTGAGGTAGAAGCCAGCGATATTGTCGCCCAGCAACCGACTCGGCGCATCATAGCTCTAGAGCCAAATCAACCGCGATATCGGATTCTGATTGTGGACGACAAACCGACAAACCGTCAGTTATTAATTAAACTGCTATCTCCCTTGGGATTTGAACTTCAGGAAGCCTGTAACGGACAAGAAGCAGTGGCTATTTGGCAGGAGTGGGAGCCACATTTAATTTGGATGGATATGCGGATGCCTGTGATCGATGGTTACACGGCGACTAAAACAATTAAATCTTACACTAAAGGTCAAGCAACGGCAATTATTGCTTTAACTGCTAGCGTATTAGAAGAAGAGAGAGCCGTGGTACTAGCGGCGGGTTGCGATGATTTCTTGAGAAAACCGTTTCGAGAGCAAGAAATATTTATTGCCATGAATAAGCAGATAGGAGTGAAATATGTTTATGAAGATTTAAGTCATGAAAATGAGAAAATAAAAACTCCCAAAGTAATTTTAAATGTAGAGACGCTGGCAGAAATTCCCAGGGATATATTAGCTCAACTACAAGAGGCAGTGATGTTTTCAGATGAGGAGTTGATGGCTGAGTTGGTGCAACAAATAGCTAATCGCGATCGGTTTTTAGCTGAGGAACTCGGGAAGAGTTTGCATAACTTTGAATATGAGAAGATTTTGAACTTAATTGCGGCTGCTATATCCGAACAGGAGTAAAATATGAACGAGAGTCAAGGTCAAATTTTTATTATTGATGATACACCCGCCAATTTACATCTGCTTGTCAATCTTCTCAAGGAAAAGGGCTACCTGACGCGAGCATTTCCCAGCGGCAAGTTAGCTTTAGCAGTTATTGAAAAGTCATCTCCTAGTTTGATTTTGTTAGATATTCAAATGCCCCAAATGAATGGCTATGAAGTTTGTCAACATCTCAAAGCTAACGAATCAACTGCCGATATTCCGGTGATTTTCATCAGTGCTTTGGATGAAATGATGGATAAGGTGAAAGCTTTTAGTGTAGGTGGAGTGGACTACATCACGAAACCATTTCAAGCAGAGGAAGTTTTAGCTCGGATTTCTACTCATTTAGAACTCAGTCGCTTACAAAAACTATTGAAACAGGAAAATTCTCTACAAGCTCAACAACTAGCGGAACAGAATCGCCAACTCCAGTCGATGAATCAGGCATTAGAGCAAGCTAATCAAGAATTGAAACAACAATACGATCGACTTCACTCTGCTCAATTACAATTGGTACAAAGCGAAAAAATGTCAGCTTTGGGTAACTTGGTGGCTGGGGTTGCCCACGAAATTAACAATCCGGTTGGCTTTATTAGCGGCAACATTCAACACGCTTTAGACTACATCAAAGATTTGTTTGGCTTGCTCGATTTAGTCAAGCAAGAATCTGGTAGTTTCAGCGAGGCAATTCAAGAAGAAATAGCAGCGATCGATCTTGAATACATCCGCGAAGATTTACCGAAGTTAATTGATTCAATGCGAGAAGGAGCGCACCGGATTAAAGACATTAGCACGAGCTTGCGGACATTTTCTCGTGCCGATAGCGAGCTCCCCATTCCTTTCAACCTTCCTGAAGGTATTGATAGCACTATTTTAATTTTAAAACATCGCCTCAAAGCGTCGGAAAATCGCCCGGAAATAGCAGTTGTTAAAAAATACGGTAAAATTCCTATGGTAGAATGCTATGCCGGACAGTTAAACCAGGTATTTATGAATATTTTGGCAAATGCGATCGAGGCTCTGGATGAATCAAATTTCGGACGCAGTTATGCCGATATTCAACTGGCTCCCAATCGAATTGTCATTACTACCTCTTTAGAAGATAAGAGCGTCAAAATTACGATCGCCGATAACGGCAAGGGAATGTCGTCCGAGGTAAAAAATCGCATCTTCGACCACCTGTTTACCACTAAGGGAGTGGGTAAAGGGACGGGGTTGGGATTGGCGATCGCCCGTCAAATAGTTGTAGAAAAACACGGCGGTACAATTGAGGTGAATTCTACTCTAGGAGTTGGGACTGAATTTGCGATCGTGCTGCCGATTAGCGAACAAAAGTAAAAAGCATCCGTCATTCGTTATTTGTAATATCCCGTCAATTACCTGTAATAAAAATAGGTTCGTAGTGAGGACTTTAGTCCGCATCCATAGAAGGACTAAAGTCCTCACTACGAACCTGTAGTGAGGACTTTAGTCCGCATCCATCAAAGGACTAAAGTCCTCACTACAAACGTATTTGCCGATCGCCACTCCAGACACTGGCAAAATTTCCCGCGCCCCTTCAGCAAATTGACAAAATCTCAACTATGCTAACGTAGGCAAGCAGCAATCCCTTGTCACGCAGGCGATTGACATACTTTAAAACAATTTATTTTATTGAGGAGCGGTGTATTCCCTATGGCAAACCTGATCGGCATGGACAGCAACGACTTTATTCTAGGTACTCCGCAGAGCGATCGAATTCGCGGCTTAGATGGCGATGACACACTGCTGGGTGCGAATGGAGATGACACCGTAGAAGGCGACGCAGGCAACGATCAGCTTCTCGGAGGCGACGGAGGAGATTCGCTGCTTGGGGGTGAAGGAAATGACGAACTCATTGGCAACCAAGGCCGAGATTTTCTTTCCGGTGGCAATGGGGACGACTCGATTCGCGGCGGTTTGGGCAACGATACCCTTGACGGCAACGATGGGTTAGACAGCTTGTTGGGAGATGCAGGGGACGACTTGCTTCGCGGCAACGGAGGCAATGATGTGATTGCCGGCGGTACTGGCAACGACACCCTCAGAGGGAGTGACGGCGACGATTCGGTGTTCGGAAATAGTGATGACGACTATCTCTACGGGGATTTTGGGAACGATTCTCTCAACGGCGGTAGCGGGCGAGATCAACTGTTTGGCCTTGATGGCAACGACTATTTGGCCGGCAGTGACGGTGACGATACTTTGTATGGCAATGCTGGCAGAGATTCGCTCTTGGGAGAATCCGGCAACGACCAACTATTCGGCGGCAAGGCTGACGATACACTTTCTGGTGGCAGCGGTTTGGATACCATTCGCGGCGATCAAGGTGACGACTGCCTCATGGGAGATGAAGGTAATGATTTCCTATTTGGTGGCAAAGGTAATGATGTTCTCGACGGCGGTTTTGGCGATGATTCTTTGGCCGGAGGTTTGGGCGACGATACAATTTTGGGTAGTTTCGGTAATGACAATTTATTTGGGGCTGAGGGTAATGATTCTCTGGTTGGAGGTGAAGGTTCCGATACTCTAACTGGCGGTAGCGGCAGTGATATTTTTGGATTGGGAGCTGGCCCGGGAAGTTTGGTTTTAATTACTGATTACAATGAGGCTGAGGATTTCTTTGGACTGCCAAGCAGTTTATCTTTCAGTCAATTGCAAGTTCGCCAAGGTAATGGCGCCAATCTCAGAGATACGGTAATTACGATCGACGGCAAGCTGTTAGCAATTTTGGTCAACACTCCGTCGGCGCTGATCGATGCCACTGATTTTATCAGTGTGACTGGGACGTTTTCCCCCAGACCTACGACGACTACGACGACTACGACGACTACGACTACTACGACTACTACGGGAACGGAAACGACTCCAACTCCGACGACTACGACTCCAACTCCGACGACTACGACTCCAACTCCGACGACTACGACTCCAACTCCGACGACTACGACTCCAACTCCGCGACGACTACGACTCCAACTCCGACGACTACGACTCCAACTCCGACGGTTTCGAGGATTCCGACTGCGCCGACTGTTACGGTACCTGATTCAATGGTATCAATTAGTTCGATCGCCCCGACGCCTAGTTCGGGACTTTTGCCAATGCCCGGTCCGACGCCGGTATTTCCTGGGATGCTGCCGAGTCCGATACCCGTACCTCCTACACCTTTCGGGTTCTAGGTGCAACAGCGTCCTTCTGTGATGAGTTTTGAGTTAATGTCAACCTCACCAACTTAAAACTCATCACTCATCACTATTTAAGGTCTTGCTCAGTTCCGGCCGAGTCTGAGAACGACTCGGCCGGATCGTCTTCTAGGGGAGATAATTGTTGGGCGTACCCCAAGAGCGATCGAAGTTTCATACGCTGGATGTAAGGCCAGCCGCCATTGGCTTCAATATTCCTGAGAAGTTTGTAAACTGCTTGGCGGTTGTCGGGAAAAGATGCTTGGAACAAACCGTCCCGAATTTCCTGGTGCGAAGCTTCCAGGGCCCGCAGCAGGGTCAAAAGCAGCACGCTGTCTCCCTGACAACTTTCGGCTAAAGTCCGAATCGCCTCTGTCAGCGATTGCAGTTGAGACTGCAACTTTTCTGACTCTAAATTTTTGCCGTTGTCCATACTGCTGCTTCCTTTGAAATCTACAAGGCGTTTGTCTCCAGCCTTTTGGTGAGCCGACTAATCGAGCTAGTGGCGATCGCCATTCGGGGCCAATAAGCAACGTAACTTAAGTGGGTTGACGATCGCAAGATTTATTTGCAGTCCAAGTCAGGAAAAGAGCACAACCCGTCGTACCATGTGTATTGGGCTGCGATCCGAACATGATTGAGAAATCATCAGTTCTTGCTTATTTTCACTGCACTAGCTCGATTTTTTGAGGAAAAGCCAGTGTGGGTGAAGCGAGCGATCGGGATCTAAATGCTGCTATGGCGCTGGCCTAGCCTGCCGGCGGGCAATTATATTTTGCTCGAACTAGGGCTTTTTCTTAATATAATCCGATGTTGGATATTGAGGTTGGGAATGAAATATCGTGCTTTAATTGTTGCACTTTTAGCATTTTGCATGAGTGCGCTGGTTGCTTGTTCTTCTGCTCCTACTGATACGACGGCGGCGACTACCGAGTTGCTCACCTACGACGAGATTAGAGGTACAGGATTGGCCAATAACTGCCCTAGCTTGGCAGAAACTTCTCGGGGATCGATCCCCATTGAAGCGGGTGGCACCTATAAACTGGCTGGTATGTGTTTGCAGCCCACAACTTACTTTGTGAAGGAAGAAGCAGCAAACAAACGCCAAGAGGCAGAATTTGTTCCTGGTAAATTGTTGACGCGGTTCACGTCGAGCATTGACCAAGTTCAAGGTACGCTCAAGGTTGGTAATGACGGCACTCTGACTTTTACAGAAGAGGATGGCTTGGACTTTCAAGCAATTACAGTGCAGTTACCGGGTGGAGAGCAAGTACCCTTCTTGTTCACCATTAAAGAGTTGGTGGCTACTTCCGATCCGGGAGTCGTTGCTATCAATACTTCTACCGATTTCCAAGGGATTTTCAACGTTCCTTCTTACCGCAGCGCAGGCTTTTTAGACCCTAAAGGTCGCGGTGTATCGACGGGCTACGACAATGCTGTCGCCTTGCCGGCTACTGACAATTCCAAGCTGAATCGATCTAATGTTAAGCTGGCTGACACCCGCACCAAGGCGGGCAAAATTTCTCTCCAAATTGCTAAAGTCAACAGCGCCACTGGCGAAATTGGCGGGATTTTTGAGAGCACGCAGCCTTCTGATACTGATTTGGGAGCTAGACCTGCTCTCGACGTGAAAATTCGCGGTTTGTTTTACGCTCGGATTGAGCCTTCAGTTTCGTAAAATTGTCTTTCTGGATCGATCCTCTGCGAGGGCTTCGCCAACGAACTTGAGCAGTTTTTTGTCCTAAAGCTACTGCTCGCCTTTCATTAGTCAACAGTCTTTAGAAAGATAACTGAAGACTGTTGACTAATGACTAAATCTATGCTTAAAGTGTTATTGAGTTGCCAGTTATTAAATTAGGATTTTTGATTAATTGAAGTATTGCCTTTAAACAAATTTCCGACTACAATATGGTGTGAAAAATAAACATCAGTAAAAATACGGATTTTGCTGAACACTTCTGGGATGACCCCGACCAAAAACGGAAGCCCTGACGATCGCTTAGGGTCGATCGCCAAATTTTAGACCCAAATAGAAGCTCCTAAATTAATCGGTGGAGTAAATTTAAAATCTAAAATTTAAAATTGACTAATTCCCTCAAATCCATGCACAGTCCCAAATTTTGACTGGTGTGTCTGCTGTCACAGATATATAAGTGCTAGGATTACACCACAGCAAGATTAATTTTTTTAGACTAGATTAAAAACTAGGTCTAAAGCAACATCAGTCCCCTGCTCTACCAACCTTTATGCAACCATGTCTACCACAATCCCCAACGAGCTAAAAAGCGAAAATTTGCAATTGTTGCGCGAGTACCAACATTCTGGCTCGAATGAAGTCCGCAATCAGTTAGTTCAACTGAATATTGGACTGGTGCGAAAAGAAGTTTACCACTGGATCAATCAGTGCGGTGAAAGCTACGATGATTTGCAGCAAGTTGGGTGTATTGGGTTGATTAGGGCGATCGAGCGATTTGATATCTCGAAGGGACACGCTTTTAGTTCCTTTGCAATTCCCTACATTCGCGGCGAAATTCAGCACTACTTGCGGGACAAAAGCCCTTCTGTGCGAGTTCCGCGCCACTGGCTGGCCCTGGAACGCAAATCAGTCGCAGCGATCAAGGATTTGCAGGTACAGTTCAACCGCAAACCTACGGATGCTGAAGTAGCAGCAGTGCTTGAGGTTTCTGTGGCAGAATGGCAAGAAATTAAGTTAGCCCATCTCAACCGATCGCCTTTAAGTTTAGATGCGCCGGTGCAGGATGAAGATGAGGGGGCGACTTGTCTGGGAGAATTGGTGCCCGATAGCAAGTATCGGAGTTTTCAGTTGGCCCAAGAAGATCAAATTCGCGTACAGCAAGCTTTGGCGATGTTGGAACAACGGACTCGGGAGATATTGGAGTTTGTTTTTCTGTACGATTTGACGCAGAAGGAAACGGCCGAACGCTTGGGTATCAGCGCGGTGACGGTTTCTCGGCGAGTGAAGAAGGGACTGGATTTGCTGAAGGAAATTATGACGAAACAGCTTTAGTCCGTTGACAGTTGGCTGTTGGCTGTTGACAGTAGTCAGTTACTATCAATGACCAATGACCCATGATATCATGTCCGATCGATTACCATAACAAAAGCGGTTCGTAGTGCGGACTTCAGTCCGCTCTTAGACTGCGAACTGAAGCGGTTCGTAGTGCGGACTTCAGTCCGCTCTTAGACTGCGGACTGAAGCGGTTCGTAGTGCGGACTTCAGTCCGCTCCTAGACTGCGAACTGAAGCGGTTCGTAGTGCGGACTTCAGTCCGCTCTTAGACTGCGGACTGAAGTCCGCACTACAAACTAATATTATTGACTTCAGTCCGCTCTTAGACTGCGGACTGAAGTCCGCACTATAGACTGCGGACTGAAGTCCGCACTACAAACTAATATTATTGACTTCAGTCCGCTCTTAGACTGCGGACTGAAGTCCGCACTACAAACTAATATTATTGTTGTTAATCGATCGGACAGGATATGACTAATTTTTAGATGCTGCGAACAAATTTATCGAGCCTTTCTGCTGCTTTTTTAATTGTGCCTAAATCGGTGGCGTAAGACAAGCGAATGTGGTCGTCTGCACCAAACGCAATCCCTGGAATAACTGCTACTTGATGCTGTTCTAAGAAAGCATCGCAAAATTGCAGAGAAGTCATTCCTGTCTTGCTGATATTGACAAACATATAGAAAGCGCCGTCTGGTTTGATGCAGCTAATTCCGGGGATAGCATCGAGCAATTCAAATATTACCTCACGCCGATCGGCAAAAGCTAAGCGCATTTTTTCCACAGACTCTTGGCTGCTTTCCAAAGCTGCGATCGCGCCGTACTGTGCAAAAGTACACACGTTTGAGGTACTGTGACCTTGAACGGTGCTGGTGGCTTTGATTAATTCGATCTGCCCTGCTAAATAGCCAATCCGCCAGCCTGTCATCGAGTAACCTTTGGCAAAACCGCTGCTAACGATCGTGCGATCGAATATTTCTTGGCCCAGGGAACCGATGCTGACGTGTTGGGCGCCGTCATATATAATTTTTTCGTAAATCTCGTCAGAAACGACTAAAATATCTCGATCGACTATCACCTCGGCCAGCGCTTTAATTTCCGCTGGAGTGTACACCATTCCCGTCGGGTTAGAAGGCGAATTCAGCACAAATAACTTGGTTTTGGGAGTAATCGCCCCACTCAGTTGTTCCGGTGTAATTTTATATCCTGTAGAAGCATCTGTCCGTACAATTACGGGCTTGCCACTGGCGAGTTTGACCATTTCTGGATAGCTCAGCCAGTAGGGAGCCGGAATAATTACTTCATCTCCAGGCTCGATCAGAGCCATCATCAGATTGTAGAGCGAATGCTTGCCGCCGTTGGTGACAAGAATATTTTCCGGTTGATAGTTGAGATTGTTGTCGTCGCGTAGTTTGCGGGCGATCGCAGCTTTTAACTGCGCTTCCCCAGCCACCGGGCCGTACTTAGTCTTCCCCGCGTCTAAAGCTTGCTTTGCCGCTGCTTTAATGTGTTCGGGAGTATCAAAGTCTGGTTCTCCCGTACTCAAACTACAGACATCAATCCCTTCTGCCCTCATGGCTTTAGCCTTAGCTGCGATCGCCAAGGTTATAGAAGGAGGAACCTCACCCACTCGTGCTGCCAACTTGATCATTGGATTTTAGATATTATATTTTTGACTTTAGATCATAGGTTGACAAATCTTGATATTCAACCCTCTCGTTAGGAAATTATGACATTTGTTTACATATAGTGAATCTAAAATCTAAAATTTAAAATCTCAAATCGATTGAGGTTATGATTGTAGCATTTTTGATGACTCGTTACCTTCAACCCCGACCTGCAAGCTTATGGATCTCAAATCTCTGATTCGCGACATTCCTGACTTTCCCAAGCCGGGAATTATGTTTCGAGACATTACAACTTTGCTCTGCAACCCCCAAGGACTGAATTACACTATTGACAGTTTAGCCGAAAAATGCTCTGGAATGTCTGCTGACTATGTGGTGGGCATGGAATCGCGGGGCTTTATCTTTGGCACGCCTTTGGCTTATAAAATGGGAGTGGGCTTTGTTCCTGTCCGAAAACCGGGAAAACTGCCTGGAGAAGTTCTTTTTGCTGAGTACGAGTTGGAGTACGGTGTCGATCGACTGGAGATGCACCGAGATGCCATGAAACCCGGCAGCCGGGTGCTGGTGGTGGACGATTTAATCGCCACTGGCGGAACAGCGGCCGCGACGGCTAATTTGTTGCAGCAAGCGGGCTGCGAGCTTGTCGGTTTTGCTTTTGTCATCGAGTTGCAGGCTTTGGGCGGCAGGCAGAAATTGCCCGATGTGCCGATCGTCACGCTAGTTGAGTATTAGTTCGTTAACTGTTAATTACTTGTTGTGGTAAGGTGCGCAGTGCGCACCCTACAGATTACTCGTTGTGGTAAGGTGCGCAGTGCGCACCCTACAGATAATAGAGGTTATTCTTAAGTCTTGTTAGATTACTCGTTGTGGTAAGGTGCGCAGTGCGCACCCTACAGATAATAGAGGTTATTCTTAAGTCTTGTTCATAACCAATAACTAATAACTAATAACTCATAACTAATGACTTCTATTAAGTCTAATCGAAATTTACGAATGTTCAATTCTCTGTTTGGCAACGAGACATTTAGCTATGTTGTCAAGCGACTGTTGCAGGCCCTGTTAACCCTATTTTTAGCATCGGCTCTTTGTTTTGCAATTATTGAACTCGCACCGGGAAATTACTTGGATACTTTGAGTCAAAATCCGAAGATTTCGCCGGAGACACTCAAGCAACTCGAACAGCAATTCGGCTTGGATAAACCAGCGATTGTGCAATATGGGCTGTGGCTGAAACAAATTCTGACACAGGGAAATTTTGGCACCAGTTTTGTGTATCAGCGATCCGTAGCGTCGCTGCTGTGGGAAAGAGTACCGGCGACGTTGTTGATGGCGATCGCATCTTTGATTGTAACTTGGGCGATCGCGCTTCCTTTGGGAATAGTCGCCGCCGTCAATCAAAATAAAACTGTCGATCGCATTTTGCAAGTAGTCAGCTACACCGGACAAGGATTTCCCAGCTTTATCACAGCCTTGCTGCTGCTATTTTTCGCTCAAAATACTTCGCCTCTTTTCCCAGTCGGAGGAATGACGAGCATCGATCATGCAGACTTACCTTGGTGGGGACAAATCCTCGATTATTGCTGGCACTTAATTTTGCCAACAGTCGCCCTCAGTGTCACGGGTTTTGCTGGTTTGCAAAGATTGATGCGGGGACAATTGTTAGACGTGCTGCGTCAAGATTATATCCGCACAGCACGGGCTAAAGGTTTGCCGGACGATCGAGTAATTTACATTCACGCTCTGCGGAATGCGATTAATCCGTTGGTGACGTTATTGGGTTTTGAGTTTGCTAGTTTGTTGAGCGGTGCGTTTATTGCGGAATTTTTCTTTAATTGGCCTGGTTTGGGTAAGCTGACTTTGGAGGCGGTGAACAATCAAGATTTGTACTTAGTAATGGCGAGTTTGATGATGGGCGCTACGATGTTGATTGTTGGTAATTTGTTTGCGGATTTGTTACTAAAGGCGATCGATCCTCGGATTAAGTTGGAAGATTTGAAATGATCAACTACATTCAGCCTTTTACTGGCGATGAAGATTCACACTTCATTGGGAACCTATTTCAGAAATACCCCAGCCACTTTGAAAGATGCGCCAAACTAGGGACTAACAATTATGCTATTGGAGTTAAGACAATTAAGGATTCAACCAGGTCAGCAATTACTCCTTGAGGAAGTTAGTTGGCAGCAATTGGAAAATATCTTAACCGAATTGGGAGAGCGTCGCAATTCCAGACTTTCCTACAGTAACGGACGGTTAGAAATTATGGTTCCCCTGCCCGAACATGAAAAAGCCAAAGAAATTATTGGCGATATGGTAAAAATTTTATTGAGCGAACGAGGCATTAATTATGAGTCCTTGGGTTCGACAACTTTGAAAAATCAACGCATGACTCAAGCCGTTGAACCCGATACCTGTTTTTACATTCAAAATCAAGCGGCGATTATCGGTAAAAATCGCCTGGATATGAGTGTCGATCCGCCGCCGGATTTAGCCATAGAAATTGACCTCACCTCTCGCACTCAATTGGATAATTATCAAATTCTAGGAGTGCCAGAACTTTGGCGCTACGCACGGCGAGGGCTACAAATTAATGTCTTGCAAGGCGGACAATATGTAGAGTCCGATTCTAGTCCCACTTTTCCAGATATCCCCATTATAGAGTTAGTGAATCGTTACGCTCAGCAAAGTCAAGTTTCCGGTAGCAGCCAAACTATCCAAGCTTTTAGACAGTGGGTACGGGAAAATCTCTAGTTTGAGAAGATATACCCTTTATCAGGTAGATTTAGTCATTCGTCATCACTCTTTATGAATACTTTTTTGCATCGATTAAAGCCCGATCGCGCAAATTTATACCATTTTTTTAAAATCGTGCAACACTCTTCGACCCCCCCTAGCCCCCCCCGCTGTATTGCGGGGGAAGAATACTGTTGCATTCTTTTTTTAAATTGGTATCAGAAGCAGTGTGACAGGGGCTTTAGTCATAGATGAGATCGTGGTGAAAAGTAATTTATCAAGGTACAGATCCAAAATTATAAATTCAGCGTATCTTACTAAGAGACCTCTCTAATAATTATTGTGGTGCAGGCATCCAGTCTGCCCAAAATTTGATTGTTTGGAGATGTCTAGAGTGGGAAAAATATTCTGACAGTGCGAACATTTGATTCTTGCATCGGAGAATCAAGTCGCCTTTATGGGACTGAATTATCAAATTTATAGGGGATTCGATCGTGGCAGAAATTAGAGGTACTGTACAAGCCGACTCGCTCTCAGGCTCTCCTGAAGATGATATTATTTTTGGTTTGATGGGCAATGACATCATTGCTGGGAATGCTGGAAGTGATAGCATTTTTGGTGGAAAAGATAGCGATTTAATTGATGGCAATTCTGGGAGAGATTCTCTTTTCGGAGATTTAGGGAGCGATACTGTTAACGGCGGTGAAGACAACGATTTTGTATTTGGTGGCAAAGATAATGATTTGATTTTTGGCAACTCTGGCAATGATGTTTTGTCGGGGGACAGAGGTGCTGATATCTTGGCAGGCGGAGATGGTGGAGATGTATTTGTTTTGAGTCGCTATGCTGCTGCCGAGCCTTTCCGTACTAGCGGTGGTGCGAGTTTGGGAAATGCTGATACGATCGCAGATTTTGCCGATCGCACAGATGTAATTGGTTTGGCAGGAGGTCTCAATTTTAGCGACTTGAATATTCTGGACGCTGGAAATGATACTGTTATTCAAGACCGGGTAACTGGAGAATTTCTGGCTATCCTCAGAGGTGTTAATCGAAATGCGATCGACCAAACAGATTTCACTACTAATATTAGCAGCATTGTTCCCAATCCTCCGCCTCCAGCACGGACAACGGCTTATGCTTTAACTCCCGACAATCGGATTGTCGGTTTTAGCCTTTCCAATCCGCAAAGCGTCATCACAGATTTCCCGGTGACGGGATTGCAAGCGGGTGAAAGTTTGCTGGGAATTGATTATCGGCCCGCTAACGGCGTACTTTACGGTGTGGGTTCTAGCAATCGCTTGTATACTGTCAATGCGAGAACCGGAGAAGCAAGTCAAGTCGGTAGCGGGCAGTTTGCTGTTCCCCTAACTCCAGGGGCTGTAGGTTTTGATTTCAATCCAACAGTCGATCGCATTCGGTTTGTCAATCAAGCGGGTCAAAACGGTCGCCTCAACCCTGATACGGGAAGCATTGTCGATGCTGACACTTTAGCGGCGGGAGTTCAACTCGACGGGAATTTGGCTTACCGGGCGGGCGATCGCAATTTTGGAAGTTCTCCAGCGGCTGTGGGGGCTGCGTATGTCAATAACTTTGCGGGAGGAACTTCGACAACGCTGTTTGTAATTGACAGCAATTCTGATGTTTTGGTGCGGCAAGATCCGCCGAATAATGGAGTGTTAAATTCGATCGGATCTTTGGGAGTTGATGCTACTAGCGTTCTCGGCTTTGATATCAGGAGTATTGGCGGCCGCGAAGTTGCGGTGGCGGCACTGGAAGTCGGGGGCGTTTCGGGCTTGTACAATATCAATTTAACTACTGGTCAAGCTTCCTTCGCCGGTCAAATTGCCGGCGGAAGACAGATTAACGGTTTGGCTTTGCCTTTGCCTACAGCTTACGCCTTAACTGTCAGAAATGGCGCTGAAACAATTGTCGGTTTTAATGAGGCGGCACCGCGGGCGATTCTCAGCGATACAGCAGTTACGGGATTGCAGCCGGGAGAAAGTTTGCTGGGGATAGATTTTCGCCCCGCTAACGGTTTGCTGTACGGTTTAGGAAGTAGCAATCGATTGTATGCGATCGACCCCGTAACTGGCGCTGCAAGTCAAGTCGGTAGCGGACAATTTGCGGTTCCTTTGACTCCGGGGGCTGTAGGTTTTGATTTCAATCCGACAGTCGATCGCATTCGGTTGGTCAATCAAGCGGGTCAAAACGTCCGCCTCAACCCGGATACCGGTGCAATTGTCGATTCTGACACGCTGACGGGGGGAGTTCAACTCGACGGGAATTTGGCTTACCGGGCGGGCGATCCAAATGTTGGAAATCCGACTGCGGCTGTGGGGGCTGGGTATGTGAATAACTTTGCGGGAGCAACTTCGACAACGCTGTTTGTAATTGACAGCAATTTAGATGTTTTGGTGCGCCAAGATCCGCCGAATAATGGAGTGTTGAATACGATCGGGCCTTTGGGAGTTGATGCTTCTAGCGTTCTCGGCTTTGATATTAGGAGTGTGGGCGGTAACGAGACGGCTTTGGCTGCGATCGATGTTGGGGGAGTTTCGAGCCTGTACAATATTAATTTAACGACCGGTCGGGCTTCGATCGTCGGTCAAATTGGCGACGGGCGATCGTCGATTAAAGGTTTGGCACTGACTTTGATTTAACTGCTAGATTAAGAGCGATTTTAGATTGACTTGCATTGCATTTATTCCCTCTCTTGTCTTGAAATTAGGGAGCATCTCACTTTTGCAAGAAGCATTTTTTATGGTAGTGCGAGCTGTCGCGAGCTCGCACTGTAAATGCAAAACTGAGATGCTCCCTGAAATTATCTGTGTCGATCTGCGTTGATCTACCTTGCATCTGCGGTTGATCGGCTCGCATCAAAAATTTATGGAATGCAAGTCTAATCGTTTAGGCAATTCCCAATTCCCAATTGCCAATTCCCCATTCCCAATTCCCCATTCCCCATTCCCAATTCCCCATTCCCAATTTGAGGTAACATATTATTTTGACAACAAAGATAAGATGTTATCCCAAGTTTTTTACTTGCTACGTTCCCGAGCGGATGGCAAATATCTCTCGGCCAATCCCAATCCAGATTCGGCAGTTAGTTACCTGCTGATGTTTCGCGAAGACTATGACGCTTTGAGTTATCTGAATGCCCACGCTGCTGATGTTGCCGATCGATTCGGGGTAGAATCGATTTCTGGTTCATCGGTGAAAAAGCTGCTAGAACGTTGGGGCTTTAACGGTGTGGGGGTTGTTCAAGACCCGCTGCTGCCGAATATAGAGTTTTTATTGACAAATAATTGACGTTTTACAATAGTTGTGCTTAACCCGGTTTCTAGAATAAATCGGGTTTTTTGCTGAAGTTTTGGGCCGATCGCCCGATCGACCTTCCCGAGTCCGAAGCCCCATATTTAGTGCAAATTGTGAAATTTGTCAAGCTTTTACCCTAAATCTGAATCCTGTTGTATATTCGTAGTTTGATATATTCCGACACGTCAGTACACAACCTATGGTTCGAGAATTAGAGCGATCGAGTGCCAGCGAAAAACGCAACCTGTCCGATTTTCCCGACACAGCACCCGCAGCCAATCCAGTATTTTTCAGGACGTACAGCCGCCGTACCGAGACAGGGCGGGAGACTTGGGCCGATGTGTGCGATCGAACCGTCAAGGGCCTACAAAAGCTGGGAAACCTCACCCCGGAAGAAACACAACTGCTGCACCGGATGCAAAACGAGCTCAAAACCCTCGCTTCAGGCCGCTGGCTGTGGGTAGGCGGCAGCAAATGGATCGAACAACCAGAGAACTTTTCCGGCGCCTATAACTGTTCCTCAACCAATATTCTCGACTGGCGCGCCTTTGGTTTGTTGATGGATTTGGCAATGATGGGCTGCGGCACGGGCGCCGTCTTGGAACCACAATATATCAACCAATTGCCGCCGATCCGCAACCGTTTAACCGTGACAGTCCAAGGAGAAATTGGCTCTACACCAGCTTTAGAACGCCGCCAAGAAACAGAAGTAAAAATAGACGAAAAAACCGCCACTATTTATGTCGGAGATTCCCGCCAAGGTTGGGTGAAATCCTATCAAGCTTTGCTCGAATTATCCACAGATGAAAGATTTGACAAAGAAGTTCAAATCTTCATCGATTTGAGTGACGTTCGCCCGGTGGGAGAGCCTTTAAAAGGCTTTGGCGGAGTAGCAAATCCGGTGAAATTGCCCGACCTTTATCAGCGGTGCGCGGCAATTTTGAATAAAGCTCAAGGGCGGCAGTTGAATTCAGTTGAATGCTGCGTATTGATTGACGAAGCGGCGGTCACGATCGTTGCCGGAAATATTAGGCGCAGCGCGGGGATTCGTCAATTTGATTCTAGTGATGAACTGGGCGCAAATGCTAAAAATAATCTGTGGCAGCAAGATGAAAATGGCAACTGGAAAATCGACCCCGAGCGAGATGCTTTGAGAATGGCAAATCACTCTCGCGTTTTTCATCACAAACCGACGCGGGAAGAATGTATTGATGCCGTTCGCCAACAGTATTACAGCGGAGAAGGTGCGATTCAATGGTCTGGGGAAGCCATAGCAAGATCTAACTGTGATATCTTAACAAGTCCTGAACTCAAGGATGAATTTCTCAAAGCCTACGCTCTTGGCAACAGTAAGCATTGGTTGCAAAAGCATTATCCTCACATTTCTGAAACTGAAATCAATCACCGTTTGGCTCGCTATGGTTTAAACCCTTGTCATTCGGGCGACACATTAGTTTCAACTGACCAAGGATTAGTCCCTATCAAAGATTTAGTTGGCAAGCATTTTAAAGCCTTAGTTGATTTGCGGTCTGTGGGACTAGATGGGTTGAAATTAACTGATGCGATCGCCTTCTCTACTGGTGTACAGAATACCTACTCTATCACACTAGAAAATGGGCTTCAGATGAGATGTACTGCTGACCATCAACATTTTACCGATCTAGGTTGGGTAGCAACCAAAGACTTAACCCCCGATCGCGCTATCTTCATCCAGAGAGGAGAAGGGAGTTTTGGCAAAAGTACGATCGCAGTCACTCAAGCTCAAATGTTAGGTTGGTTGTATGGAGATGGTTCAATTTACCAAGGAGCTAAAGGCTTAGACGCAGTATTCTACATGAATCAAAAGGAATATTCAACTGTATTTCCTGTTCTATTTGAAGCCGTTGAATCTTTGACAGGCTATCGCCACAAGCCCAGTATAGTTAAAGGAGTCTATACTTTTCACAGTGGCTCACCTTTGATGCACTCATTCTTTGAAGAATTAGGGATTGAGTCTAAAGACTGTTTGCCGAATACATTTCTATCTCAATCAAAAGAGGTAATCATTGGTTTCCTTCAGGGATTGTTTTGTTCCGACGGTAGCGTGAGTATTAAAGCAAAGCACATAGAACTTCGCAACCGTTCTCAGGAATTACTGAAACAAGTTCAACTATTGCTGCTCAACTTGGGAATCAAAAGCAGTTTAAAAATCAAGGAAAAACCAGGTGGCAAAGGAGTTCCATATACTTTAAAGGATGGCACTGAGAAAGTCAGTAATAACCGAGGGAGTTGGCGAATCATAATTTACTCAGGAGATGGAGCCAAAAACTTCTGTAAATTGATTGGTTTCCCACTTGTACCAGAAAAACAGCAGCGTTTAGAGCAACTTGCTATCAAACCGCAAACCAGGAATTACAGCGAAGCAGTTGTCAAACAGCGCTATACTTCAAAAGTTAAAAGTGTAGAAGAGTTCGGAGAAGAACCAGTCTATGACCTCCATGTTCCCTTAACTCACTCTTTCATTGCTAATGGTTGTATTACTCACAATTGTGGGGAAATCATCGGCTCGAATTTTCACTGCAACCTTTCGGAGGTTCACCTCAATCAACTTGACCCTTACAATTTCAAAGAACAGGAGGAAGCTTTCAGGGCCGGAGCTCTATCTGTCGCGGTACTTCTCAATCACAAATTTCTTGAACCGCGCTACCAATACAGCCGCGAATTAGACCCGATCGTCGGTGTATCATTTACTGGATTGTTCGATTTCTTCGTTCACGCTTTCGGCGTGGAGTGGCTGCGCTGGTGGGTGGAAGGCCGCCCGCAAACTCCCCAGGGAATCGCGTTTAAACGGCGGGAAGAAGAGTATTTGACTGGTTGGCGGGAGATTGTGAATCGGGTAGTATGGGATTATTGCGATCGCCATTCATTAAAACGCCCAAATCGCTGCACAACCGTCCAACCATCCGGTACCAAATCTCTGCTCACAGGCGCTTCTCCGGGGTGGCATCCGCCGAAAGCCCAGCGTTTTATTCGCCGAATCACTTTCCGCAAGAGCGACCCCGTAGCCCTCGCCTGCATCGATTACGGATACAACGTAATTCCGTCTCAATCTGACAAAGATGAAAACGGCAATTTGCTCAACAATCCCTTCGATGAACGCTGCACGGAATGGCTGGTAGAAATACCCGTTGCTGTCAGTTGGGCTGACTTACCCGGTGCCGATGAAATTGACATTAACAAATTCTCGGCGGCGGCACAAATGGACTTTTATATGCAGGTGCAAAAGTTCTATGTCAGACACAATACTTCAGCCACGATTGAATTGCGGGAAAATGAAGTCGAAAGTTTGGGAACTCGGATTTACGAAGCAATTCGCGATGACGAAGGCTACATTTCCGCAGCACTTTTAGCTCGGTTTGATGCTTTGGAAACCTTCCCGCGCTTGCCCTTTGAACCGATAAACAAGGAAACTTACACCAAGATGGTTGCAGAGGCTTTAGCGCGCCGCGAAAGTGAAGTTTTCCACGTAGCTTTGAGGCGTTATGACATGGGTGAAATGATGGATTCCGGGCCTGCGGGATGCGATTCTGATAAGTGTTTGATGCCGGAGACTAAGTAGATTTAGCGATGGCTTGAATATGAGAAATCCCCTGACTCAGGGGATTTCTTTTTTTGAGAATTAGCGATCGAATGTTCTGTAGCAAGTCTCAGGTTGCTGGGACTCTAGCAAGTCGGGGTTAAATATCACCACGAATTTCGCGCCCGGAACCAAGCGACGGAGAATCTCTAGATGACCGTCAGCATCGGATCGAGTGCGGAACTGACCAACTGTCAACCGCTGCATTTTGGGAAGCAAACGAACCATAACCCAAGGATAAAGTCGTTCTTTGTAAGGCATAATTAACTTGTCTCCATACGTATGGGAGCCAGAGCCAGTGCTGATAGGTTGGTAGCCGGGATGCACTGGCTTTCTGACGAACGCAATGTTCTCCTCTCATACTACGGACAATCTTGGGTTAAGTCAAGTTAACCATAAAAATTCTGAAATCGGTACAGTGAATGAGTAGTGTGGGCGAAAAACTCAAACAGCGACGGCAATCGCTGTCTTTGACGCAGCAGCAAGTTGCCGATCGATTGGGCGTTACTGTAACGACGGTGAAAAATTGGGAAGCGGGCCGACATATTCCAAAGCTGTATCTAGAACAGACGAAAGCATTGTGCGACCTTTTTAAGCTTTCCTTAGATGATTTGGTAGATTAAATATTTTTCAATAATAACAACATGATAAGAGGTGCGCTTCCAGATGATATTCCCACCAATTTACAAGAACAAATACTGCTGCAAGACGCTAAGGCTCAACCTGCCATCATGATTCAAGGTGGCTCTAGGAGACCGCTAGGAGATGCTCCCAGATTGGTTGCCCACTATGGCGGCAAGCCTGAAGATTGGTATAAAATGGCTAGTAACCAAACCGCAATTATCGAGGGATATGTGGCTGAAATCCATTGGTATAGAAATGCCTGCACTCTCCAAAATGTGGAGTACAAAATTAAACGCACATACCCTAAAACAGCACCTAAAAACCAGTGAGGTTAATATAATATGAAAATTCGCTGCATTGCCAACAAAGGAGCAGACTTGCCGGATAATTACCTAAATCCACCGCTAGACATTACCAAAGAAACTGAATTTAAACTGATAGTCGGTAAAGAGTATACTGTCTATGCTATCTCCCAATGGCAAGGAAATTTAGGGTACTATATTTGCGATGAGCGCTATACTTATTATCCTATAGAGAATCCAGCGCCGTTATTTGAGATAATTGATGGCAGATATTCTCGGTACTGGCACGTGCAATTAGCAACTAATGGTTTGTTAGAGATTGCTTTTGAGCATTGGTTTTCGATACCTTATTTTTACGATAAACTAACTGACGGCGAAGCAGAAGCAGTTTTGATTTTTGATAAAATCAAAGAACTCATGGACTCTGAAGCTGCAATTCCTCAACCCCAACCTTTCTCTGTTGAGGAATTGCTGGCGATGCCTCCTTTGTCGCCGGATAAACTAGCAAAAGTCCTTGGTTGAAATTATGTCAGACAATCAAAATGAACCTAGACAATACGATGCAGTCAAGGGCGGTCAAAATTCAATTCCTCTCAATGCTGCGGTACTCGGAGGCATATCCGGCGTTAAAAGTCGCTTGGCTGCGCCCGCGATCGAAGTTAGAATCGCCGCACTCTCTGAAGCGTTGAAATATGGAGAAGCAGGGGTAGATTTGATAATTGGAGCATTGCAGGATAAGTCAATGCAGGTGAAATCTGCTGCTTTTTTACTGCTGAAAGATAGGGATGAGGAGAAGACAAAACAATGTTTACAAAACTATTTTCCTATCTTTGAATTTGATGTCATCACAGTCGATTCGCATGGCAGAGAAAACAGCCGCACTAAGTCATTTGCTCACTTTTTTCCTGAAGACTTAGGTAACTCAATTGTACTAGAAATGGTTTACATTTCCGGCGGCACATTTATGATGGGTTGCCCCAACGACGAAGAGGGAGTAAATTATCAGCAAAGTCACCAGCATCAAGTCACAGTACCGGCTTTTTATGCAGGAAAATACCCCATCACTCAAGCACAGTGGCAAGCAGTCATGGGAAACAACCCATCGGATTTTAAAGGTGAAAAACGTCCTGTAGAAAATGTATCATGGGATGATGCCGTCGAATTCTGTGGCAAACTCTCGATACAAACCGGAAAAAAATATCGCCTATTGAGTGAAGCAGAATGGGAATACGCCTGTCGTGCGGGTACAACAACCCCATTTCATTTTGGGGAAACCATTACCCCGGAATTAGTCAACTATAACGGATACGGGCCCTACGCAAAGGCCCCCACAGGACTTTCCCGTCAACAAACAACCGATGTCGGGAGTTTTCCCTCCAATGCCTTTGGACTGTGCGATATGCACGGCAATGTTTTCGAGTGGTGCAGCGATACGTGGCACCAAGACTGTAACGGTGGACCAACTGACGGAAGTTCCTGGGAAACTGACGGCATAAGGGATGGTCGAGTGGGGCGTGGCAGTTCCTGGTTCAATACTGCGATCTTTTGCCGCAGTGCCTATCGTGCCATGGGTTGGGTGGGCCTTCGCTCCCCGTTCGCCGGTTTTCGCGTAGCTGTGGTTTTCGCGTAATCTCCGTAGCTAGATGACCTACTTATTTAATAATATCTTTCCGCTTTTGCAGCAGCAAAGTTGCAGTTAAATAAACTGCTGCGTGCAATCCTAAAATTCCCCAATTCAAAGCCAAGTTTTGCCAAGTCGGTTCGTAGACGGCGCTTTTCTCGAATAACTGCGGTAAGATTGTTCGATCGGGCAATTCGATCGGCTTCGGAACCATCGCGTTCACGTTAACCAAGCTACCGTAAGCACCCACAGACCAGCGGCTTACCGTCAACCACGAGATATACTGACCGATTTTCTCGATTTTAAACAAGCTTCCCAGACTGAACAGAACTCCCGAAAAAATAATTTGCGGCACCAACAGCAAAGGCAAAGCACTGTTCGCTTGACTGCCATTCTTCACAAATGCCGATACCATCAACCCCAAACTCATGCTAGCCAGCAGCGTTAAAAATACTGTAATTCCTAAACCCAGCGGCCAAGCGATTAGATCCGGTGACGGCTGTTTAAAACCAATTAAAATTACTGCGGTCATTAACAGCGTTTGCAGCAATGCCAATCCCGCCTGGACTAAAAACTTGGAACCGACATAGGGCAGTAAACCTAAATTGACCAATCTTTCTCGCTGGTAAACGGCTGATTCTTTAACAATTTCTTGCAGAGAACTTGACAAACCTACCCAAATAGCTGCCGATGTAAATACAAACAAAATTCGCAGGGCTAAAAAAGCCAGCGCTGGATCGTCTGCTGTTCCAGTAACTAGCGGTTCTATATCTTTGATTCCCGCTAGCAAAATCGGGCAAACGGCGGCAGTTAACAGTCCTAAGCCAACGTTAACTGGGTCGCGTAAAGTTAGCTGGAAATAGCGATGAGCGAGGATGAACAGTTGTTTGATTGGAGAAACTCGGGCTGGTTGGGTAAGTTTGACGGGAGGTGCTTGTTTTTGCGGTGCTTTTGGACTCAGGGGCGCGGTTATGTACCGCTGGTAATAAGCGGAATTGCGGTATGTATTCGCCCATTCTTTGATGACCTTTTCGCCGATTTCTAATTCGTTGTAAATGTTGGCAAAGTCTGCTTGATTCACTCCAAAGAAATTGGCGGCATCTGCGGGCGGCCCGAAGTAGCAAAGGTAGCCGTTGCGGCCGAGGAAAACTAGGCGATCGCACAAACTGACATTTGCCGTAGCGTGGGTCACCAAAACCACCGTCCGACCTTTATCTGCCAAATTCCGCAGCAGTTCCATCATCTTTTTATCCAGCCCCGGATCTAGTCCAGAAGTTGGTTCGTCCAAGAAAAACAACTTCGGATCTGCAAGCAATTCGACGCCGATGCTAACCCGCTTTCTCTGTCCGCCACTAAGGTCTTTTACAAGGGTTTTTCGCTTGTCCAACATCTCAATATCGGTCAGAGTTTTTGTCAAAACTTGCTCGACATCGACATCCGGCGGCAAGCGCAATTTAATTGCGTAAGTTAGGGCTTCTGTAACTGTCAATTCGCCGTGAACGATATCATCTTGCGGCACGTAACCGATTAAAGAACTGTAGCATTCAAAGTTTTTCCGCAGTTCTTCGCCGTTGACGTAAACTATCCCGCGATTTGTGGTTTCAATTCCCAGCAAGGTTCGCATTAATGTAGATTTGCCTGCGCCGCTTCCTCCGACTAACGCCACTAATTGTCCGGGTTCAATTACTAGGGAAATATCGTTGACGAAAGGTCGGTTTAAGTTAATGGCTTCCAAGCCGATCGCATTTCCCGGATCGATAACTGTTATTTCTTCATTTTGATAAATTAGCAGAAAAGGGCCGATGCGAATTTTTGCACCTTCGGTCAATATAGCTTCATTTTTAACTCGTTTGCCGTTAATAAAAACGCCGTTAGCGCTCTTGTCTGTGAGAACGTAGTCTCCGCGTTTGTTGGCGTCGATCGCACAATGGCTGCGGGAGACGATCGGCGAATTTAACTGTAGCGTAGAATTGCGATCGCGCCCCAAGACGACCGATCGATTTCTCAGAGACACAGATTCCCGCGATCGCAAACTCGCCAGCGCCGGACTTCCGGGATTGAAATAAGTCACCCGCACCGGATTCCTCAAATCTTTCCCGACGCGCAACTCGATTCCGTGCCGCAAAATGCAGCCTTGAGTCGGAGTTACAGGAGTTTCATTCGGAAGTACAAATAACCCGCTACTGCTGGCTTTGAGGCCATCGCCGTCATAGATGCGGTAGTCGTCTCCTTCTTGGCGCAAAATTGCTTGACATCTGGACAGCTTTCCCCAATCTTGGGGAACCAGCAAGTCAGCTTTGTCAGGATTCCGCCCCAGTACGTGTTCTGTCTTGGTCAGTTCCAAGCGTACCACTTCGCCTTGATAGTCGATTTCTAAATAGGGGCTGGCGATTAAGTTTGTTTTCTTATGGGTTTGACCTGTCATAGGATTTTAGATTGAAGAATTGAAGAATTTTAGATTGTGCGAGAATTTATTATCCAGCATCCAGCGTGCCAGCTTTTTTAGTGCGATCGTCCGCCATCGCACAGGTGATATAGGGAGCATCTCAGTTTTGCATTTACAGTAGTGCTGTCCCCGCTCGCGTATTGTACAATACGCGAGCGGGGACAGCACTACAATAAAAAAATGCTTTTTACAAAACTCAGATGCTCCCGGTGATATAAGACTCCCGAGCGTCCCAGCTCGCACTCCAACAAAAAAAATGCTTTTTACAAAAATGAGATTCTCTTACTCAGTATTCAAAACATGAGTAATGTTATACCATGTTTAATAATCAATGCTGACAAGCACCCCACTAATCCCAAGCTATTTGCTAATTCAGATAGCTATCATCAAGCTGCTGTGGCACTAGATACTATTTTTACCAAACTAATTTCTCCCTACCATGAGCTACTGCATTAATCCCAACTGCCGGCATCCTGAAAATCCTCAAACTATCAATTTTTGCCAATCTTGCGGATCTGAGTTGCTAATCAACGCACGCTATCGGGTAATTACTGTTTTGGGACAAGGAGGATTTGGTAAAACTTTTGCAGTCAGAGACAGAGACGGTACTCAGAAAGTTTTGAAAGTTCTGATGAACAACGATACTCTGGGCGTGGAACTTTTTCAGAGAGAAGCTAACGTTTTGCAGCGGCTGAAGCATCCGGGACTCCCCACAGTTGAATCTGAGGGCTATTTTACTTTCAGGGTTAAGGGTACTGATAAACCTTTGCACTGTCTGGTAATGGAGAAAATTGAAGGTAAAAATTTGCAGCAGTGGCTGGAAGCTCATAACTATCAACCTATTTCCTCGGAACAGGCTATTGACTGGTTGACACAACTGACGGAAATCTTGAATCTCGTTCACAATCAAAATTACTTTCACCGGGATATTAAGCCGCAAAATGTCATGTGCCGGTCGAATGGGAAATTAGTATTAATTGATTTTGGGGCGGTGCGGGAAGTTACAGAAACTATTCAGAGAGCAACTGGAGAAGTAACTCGCATTTCTTCCATGGGTTACACTCCCGAAGAACAAAAAAAGGGCAAGGCTGAGCCGCGTTCTGATTTTTTTGCGTTGGGCCGGACTTTTGTGTATTTGCTGACGGCTCAAGAACCGAGAAATTTGCAGGAAGATCCGCGATCGGGTAAATTGATTTGGCGGAATGTGGCGACTCAAACATCGAAGCCACTAGCAGATTTGATTGATGATTTGATGGCTTATTTTCCGAAAGACAGGCCGAAGGATACTCAAGTTCTTTTGCAGCGACTTGGTAAACTGAGCGATCGCCCGCCATCGCCATCTCCCGATCGCAGAACTCCTAGATTTGCTTTGGGATGGAAGCCGGCTTTAATGGGACTCGGAGTTGCTGGGGCGATCGCCATTTCCGCCTTCGCAATCCAACATTTCTCTAAAACTCAAGTTGAAAATTTATTAAGTTATCAAAGTTCGGCCCATCAGTTTAAAATCAAATACCCTGAAAAGTGGGAAAAACAAGAGTTACAAAATCCAGTAATTAACGATGTGGTTGTATTCATAGCCCCCAAAAAGAACACCGCTGATGCTTATCAAGAACAAATTACTGTCAGCATAGAAGATTTGCCAAAACCGATGTCTCTCGATGAATACAATCAATCGTCTCTCAAGCAAATTAAAACAAATTTTACTGATGTTAAAATTTTAGAAGAAACTCCTAAAACTATTGCCAATCATCGAGGTTATACAGTTGTTTTTGATGATAAAGACGGACAAACCAATACAAAAAAAATGCAAACTTGGACTTTGATGAATAACAAAGCTTACGTGATTACTTACACTGCGGAGAAATCAGAGTATTCGGAATATTTGAAAACCGCTGAAAATATGATGAATTCCTTTGAGATAAACTAATTCTATTGTTTGTAGTAAGGACTTTAGTCCTTATTTTATCAGAGGAGAGAGGACTGAAGTCCTTACTACGAACCTGGAAAGGACTGAAGTCCTTACTACGAACCTGGAAAGGACTGAAGTCCTTACTACGAACCTGGAAAGGACTGAAGTCCTTACTACGAACCTGGAAAGGACTTCAGTCCTTACTACGAACCTGGAAAGGACTTCAGTCCTTACTACGAACCTGGAAAGGACTTCAGTCCTTACGAAAGGACTTCAGTCCTTACTACGAACCGGCTTGATTTTGCCACTTTTTGCCGAAATCTGTCAGCGTTTCCTTGGGAATTTGCTGCTGCAACCATTCCAAAGCCCGATTTTGGTGCGGGTGAAGGCCGGCCCGATCGTACACTTTGCAAACATCGACCAAATTAATCGGCTTGTTACCGACTCTTGCTATTAATTGAGTGCGCCACTCTTCAGCAAATTTCTGCATTGTTGGCGCCGGAATCCGGCCCTGCAACCACTCCAAAGCTCTCTCTTGGTGAGGACTTTGACCGCTGAGGTCGTAAGTATTGCAAACATTAACTAAACTCAAAAACCCGATCGGCCCTGCGGCTCTAGTTTGAGGTGGATTTACTCTGGCTGCGGGAGTAGGTGCAGGCCTTGTCGCAGGTGCAGGCTGGGTAACTACATTTTGCTGCGGCAAACTGCTGACATTTCTGAGCTGCGTACCCACACCGCAAGCTAAATTATTTCTGCCGTAATTCGGATCGGAAGGGCGAACATTGATTGCTGTTGTGGCTTCGCAGACAATCGAGACAGTTGTCGGATTCTTTAAACTGGCGTTTTCTTCCAAGAAAATTGCTCCGACATAAGCTTTCATGTCCGCAGATTTCGGTATTGCGTAGTGAAAAGCGCCTCTGGTAGTGGTGCGAATTGCAAAGTTGTAATCCTGCGGCAATAAAATACTAAAGGTTTTGGCGATCGACGGCACAGAATTGAGAAAATCGCGGTTGCGAACCACATAGGTTTGCTGGCCGCGCACCATTGCACTAATTGCCGACTCCGCAGGTGATAGCGCTTCCCTAGCTGCGATGCGTTCCGGTTCTGGCGATGGTGCTTGGGCCTGTGGTGCAGGGGCTGGTGCTGGTGCGGGGGCTGGTGCTGGTGCTGGTGCGGGGGCTGGTACTGGCGCTGGTGCTGGCGCTGGTACGGGGGCTGGGGCTGGGGCTGGTGCTGGTGGGGGGGCAGAGGTTATAGCAGGTGGCGGTGCTATTGCGACGGGTGGATTCTGGGCTGAGGTCGATCGGGCGTCGCCCCTTATTTGGTTCCGTCTCGCCAGAAATATCTCAAAAGGAACGCCGTAATTCTCTACAGCCTGTTGAAGCCGCACGTCAGCTTTACCGTGAGTTGCTACCACACGGCCGTTGCTGTCGAGAACCGGGCCGCCACTCATACCGGGGAGAGATGCGCCGTCGTAGGATAGTTCGTAACCTTCACGAGAACCGGGTGCTCTACCGTTGACGTTGACAGGATAAAAGCGGTAGCCGCGTTTGGTATCAAATTGTCCGGGACTGGGATAACCTGCTACATAAACTGTTGACCCAGGCTGCAAATTTGCAGAGGTCGCAGTTTGAGCGACTCCATAGTTATTTTTGCTTTGGAACTGCAACACTGCTAAATCTGTTCCCGGCACGTTTATGGCTTCGTAGATTTTGTAACGCATACCGTCGCCAGTTTGAATAAAGCATTCACCAGTAGTTGCTACGACGTGATTGGCAGTAAGGACTGTATAATTTTCACCTTGACGCTCAATGATCGAGCCCGATCCCTGACAGTCGCCAGCGATCATTACTGTAAATTTTTTAGCAATTTCCCCGATTTCGGTTCGTTCTAGTGCTGGTGCTGGCAGAATTTGCACTGAGACGACGATCGCCACCGCCCCTACCAATGTTGTTGGAATTCTGCTATAAAATTTTGTCATCAGAAAAATGGGTTTGAAACCCCGTCCTAGAAGGACGGCTTTACAATGTTTGCAATGCGCCACGAGTTGTAAGCCAAAAACTTACAATCTGGGGGTAATGCGTTTTGAGTTAGACGCTTGCCAGTTTTTAACTCGTGCAAGCTAATTGTTTTTCGGTCTGGTTCTTTCTTTGTAGGAGATTCTTGCCATCCGCCAACATAACAGAACCCATATTTAGGATGTTTAACGATCGAACCACGCTTAAACCCCGCACTTAAAGTGCCACCGTACCGAGAGCGGATATGACCTGTAGAATGCTGCAAACGATGGAGTTGCCTGCGATGAAACTCAAGAGAGATTACTTCTATTAGCTTGGTATTATCAGGTTGAATGTGTCCCCCTGTATACCAATTAGCTAATACCCAAGAATCAATGCAGTGAGCCTCAAACTTCTTCGATAGCTTCTGTTTGGATTTTTTGAGTCCTAAACTTTGACGTAGCTCATAAGTATCGTTTCCCGATCTAATCTCAAGATGGGCAATCTTTCTAATCTCACAGTAAAACCACTTTTTGCCCACTTCTAAAGGACTAAACGATACATTCCACACGGGCGATCCGTTTTTCCTCTTTTGTGCCTTGATGTCCTCTACAACAAATGTCGATATCGGAAACATCAATGTCAACCAGTTAGCTATCCTTAACTTCCACTGCCATCTTGATGCCGTGGATGGGGGGATACGATTTTTGTTAACCAGCCTGTTAGCTCTATTTTGGCGGCACGGCGTGTTCCGAAATCGACGAGATCGTCGCATATTGCGCCTGACCTCTACACGGTCTTTTACCCAATCAATTGCATGAGTTTGGATATTTAAGTAAGTATGCGATTTGGATTTAACGGTAAATCCTTCGCGCTTGCTGCCTGGATCGATGCCAACCGCTATGGGTTGATAGTTGTGATTTGAAGGTTCTGCATTTAGTCGGATGCAAAATACTCCTTTTTTCCAGAATGGTGTTGCCTTGCCTGATTTGATCCAACGCTTAGCACGGGCGTTGGTAGTCGGCATTAACGGTCTATTTTCACTGTTGACAACGGGTACAAACATTTACGGTAAGTCCTATTTCTAGGTGTATATTTCCCTTCGCCACTGACTGCCAGAGCGGTTAAAAACTAGAGAGGCATTCTTAACGTCTTGCAGGATACCACTCCCAGGCAGTTCAGTCTGTCTTTTAAGGACGTAGGCTAGACACTGTTTTAGTCTTGAATCAAGAAGGTGGTGAGTCTTCCTCTTTCAAGCCCCACGCCTTGATAGCTGGGGTTAGTGACTGTCCAATTATTTAGTTTAGTTTAAGGAATAGTAGGGCGGGTTTGTATATATTGTCGATCGCTCAAATCGCCACCAAGCCAAAGCACGAAATATCGCACACTCAATCGCGCCTATTTTTTCACAGAATTGGTTGTCATTTCCAGCCCTGAAGGTGCTAGCTGCTTAAAAGTGTCGATCGGAATTCCCCAACTGTACTTACTCATCTGCTCTCGCAGCGCTGCATTCGGTTCAGTGCCATCTTTATACTGGTATGGGTCTCCCCACAGCGGGTAAGCGTGGACGCCGTTAACCCCCACCACCTCGCCGCGAACATTCAGCAGCGGCCCGCCGCTCATCCCTTTTTCAATCTCATTGGTGTAACCAATTTGATAGCCACCTTCCAAAGCTTTATCTAACACTCGCCAAACTTTGCCAGTTTTGAAGACAAATCCTCGGTCTTTTTGACCTTCTTCTGTCAAAGGAAACCCACCTGCAAATACTGCATCCTCAACTTTTGGTACGGCACCCGGCTTAGCAGTGGTATATTCAACACTGCTAGTAAAGCGCAACAACGCCAAATCATTGCCTTTAAAATTAGCGTCTTTGACGAAGATTGCAGGGTAAATTTTATTATCTGGGGTTTGGATTTGGTAGGGAGCCTTGCCGGCTTTGAGGACGTGTTCGTTTGTCAGTACGGTGTACTGCGAACCCTGCTTGCGAATGGCGATTCCCGTTCCGGCAACTTGTCCAGACGATCGCACCCTAACAGCGATAGACTCAGCTTGTTGCTGCAATTGCTGTTGCGACATTTCGACTGGCATCTGTTTTAAGAAATTTTTGGCACGCGGAAGTTGTGCAGGCAAAATCATTGAGATGCCACTGATACAAGTTGCCAAGATTAGTGAACGCCAATCCATGTTTGTTTAGCTCGCAGTTTCTTTGCTACTTTTACCACAAACGCTCGTTGTCTGGTAGTTCGTTTTCAAACCATTGATTGAGATTGACGTTAGCAAAGCCATTTTCGTATGTTACCAGTTGCTTTTCCCCACTCAGGTAAAGCGGCTGCTTGGAGGCGCGGTTGCGGGTGTTGAGCATTTCTTCGAGAATCTGGTTGGCATTGTTGGGCCGGGGTACTGTCAGCACTATTGCTTCAGCACTCGAACAGTTCCCGCTACCTCTGACTCTATCGACGCACAATACTTGTTGACCATTGAAAGTCCCCGCTCTCATGAATCGGAGTTGACCGTTATCGTTAAACCGTTGAAATCTAGCCGATACGTCTTCGCAGCGCCGTTTGGGAGTCCAACCCGAACCGGAAAAAGCTTCATTGTTCCAAACTATCAGCGGTACGGGGCCTTTAGCGGCCGTGCGGACGATGGTTGCTGGTTTGCCTTCGCTAATCCCGCAGAAAAATTGATTTCTGGTTTGAGCTTGGCTCGGCTGCGAAAAAACACCCGATGTACCTATAACGATCGCTGCCGCGGCGAGCTTGCCAAATAAAGGTTGTCTCATTAGAGTAGCCTATATAGTTTTAATGATTGGAATTTTTTTTACGTTCTCTCCCGTTAAACTCGATCGAGTTCACAGGAGACCCCTTGCCGCACATAGTTTTTAAATCTTGCGACCCTTAACATTTTACTTTACATTATCAAATAATATTAGTCAATCTGCGTCCACCAAATTTTTGATAATTAGCTGCTACCTGTTCTGAGCCTCGCCGCAGCCCGCCCCACAATCATATTCAATCTTTTTTTTGTGGAACAGGCTTCTAGCCTGTTGTTGTGGAACAAGCTTCTAGCCTGTTGTTGTGGAACAAGCTTCTAGCCTGTTGTTGTGGAACAAGCTTCTAGCCTGTTGTTGTGGAACAAGCTTCTAGCCTGTTCGTTCGATCGCACTTCCCAGCATTCCGTCAACCATTTAAGTAATAATCCCGCGTTCCCTTCGCATTCATAGCTTCTCCGAGTCGTTGCAAACCGTACACGTAAGCAGCAGTTCTCATACAAACCGACAATTCCTGAGATTTTGTCCAAATTGCCTCAGTTTCCTCGACCATTTTGTGCTGCAACCGCTGGTTGACTTCCTCCAGCGTCCAATAAAGCCCACTGCGATTTTGCACCCACTCAAAATAACTCACCGTCACGCCCCCGGCATTGACTAAAATATCCGGGAACACCTGAATTCCCCGCGCTTCCAAAATCAAATCAGCAGCAGAATCTATCGGCCCGTTTGCTACTTCAAAAATAAACTTAGCCTTGACATCATTGACATTTTGTGCAGTGATTTGATTCTCCAAAGCTGCTGGAACCAGCACGTCTACATCTAAGGCTAAAAGCTGCTCGTTTGTCAAGATTTCGTGTTCGACAATATTGCAGACAGAACCTTCGCAGTAAATAGCTTTGATACCTTTGTTAGCTTCTTTGAAGCGGCGGATGCTGGGAATATCCAGCCCTTGTTTCGCATGAATTCCCCCTTGGGAATCGCTGACAGCCACAACTTTGTAACCTGCTTTCCAGAGCAATTCTGCTAATTCGGCTCCGGCATTACCAAAACCTTGGACGGCTACCGTTGTCTCCCACGGAGTTCGGTTAAATTTGGGTAGGAGATTTTGAATTACAAAAAAAGCGCCGGTGGCGGTAGCGGTATCTCTGCCTAAACTGCCACCGATTGTCACTGGTTTACCTGTCACAACCGCCGGACTGAGCTGCCGCTTAATAATATTGTACTGATCCATCATCCAACCCATAATCATGGGATTGGTGTAGACATCCGGTGCGGGAATATCGACATCTGGGCCGATAAAATCTGCGATCGCATCTACGTAACCCCGGCTCAATCTTTCCAATTCGAGTTTGGACAATTCTTTGGGATTGACAGTAATTCCGCCCTTGGCTCCTCCAAAGGGTATGTTGAGCACTGCACATTTAAATGTCATCCAAAATGCTAAGGATTGCACTTCATCGAGGGATACTTTCGGATGGTAGCGCACTCCTCCTTTCGACGGGCCTCTGGTATCGTCGTAGCGCACGCGATAACCTTGGAAAATTCGCAGGGAACCGTCGTCCATCCGCACGGGAATTGATACGATTAAACTGGATTTGGGATATTTGAGCCGCTCGATTGTATCCTCGGAAAGGGATACATATTTTAAGGCTCTTTCTAATCGGCGGCTGGCATCGGTAAATAATGATTCAGACATAAGAATAGTTGACAGTTGACAGTTGACAGTTGACAGTTGGTAGGGGCGGTGCCCCCGTGCCCGCCTCTCAGTTGACAGTTGACAGTTGACAGTTGACCGAAGGAAGAAGCTAGAAGGAAGAGGAAAGACGGGAAAAGGAACGATGAAGAATGAAGAAGGAAGAAGAAAGAGGGAAGACAGGAGAAGGAAGAGGGAAGATAGGAGAATAATTTGCCGGAAAGCTCTGGGTTAGCTGGTATTTTAAATTTAATTATTTCAGCTTAACTGCTGGTTTTTCGATACTTTCTAATTTAATCACGATCGCGGTTGGATTCTGGATAACTGCCTTCTACCTTCTACAATAACTGTATAAGTGGCTTCTGTCTGATTGTCGATCGACAATCTGGCAGTCCCAAGCAGCAATTCATCAGATACAGTTAAAATAGAGGGTGATGTTTAAGCTCAAGCAGCAATTTGAGGAGAGATCGCTCAAATCACCGCCAGCCACCAGGGGAATTATATTCTGAAATCATCGACGCTGTAGCAAACGTTATAAACTCAATTATTATTATGGTTGGACTCCTAGCCGCGCTCTCTGCGTCTGCGGCGGGGGGTATGAGAATTGCCCTGCCCCTGCTGTTGATTGGTTTGTTGCGGATTGACAAACTTTGGTCGGAAATACCTTTATTGTCTCGGGTTCACCCCCAAGTGGTGATATCCATCTTGGTGAGTTGGTCGCTGTTAGAGTTATTTGCTTCTAAAACTTTTACGGGACAGCGGGTGCTGCAAGTTGTGCAAATTATTTTCAGTCCTATGGTAGGAGCAATTATGGGAATTGCGATCGCTCAGGTAAGTGCGATCGACGAAATCATTGTTCACCCTGGGATGCTGTGGATTATTGGTATTGTCGGAGGTTTGCTGGCTTTAGTGCTACAACTGGTACAAGCGGGATGGCTTTACCGGCTACAGATTTTACCGATTTGGGTGATTTTTCTGCAAGATGTTCTGTGTATTTCCCTGGTGTTGTTTGCCTTGGACGCCCCGCGACAGGGTGCGTTAATTGCTATGCTGCTGCTGTGGCTTGCTATTCGCAGTTCTAAGGAGTGGTATCGCTGGTACAGGAGTCAGGGAGTACGGGGGGATAGGGGAAATCCCCGCCGCCACAAGCGCAATCCCGATTAATTTAATGATTGGGCATGGGGCATGGGCAAAACAGGGCATCGGGTATTAGTTATTAGTTATTGGTTAATTGCTACCAATGCCCAATGCTATAAAGGCCCCCTCCCGGAGCAACGCTAGAGCCCTAGGCCCAATTCCCTAGGCCCAATTCCCTAGGCCCAATTTAAAGCAAGCCGATCGAGTGTAAGGGGCCTTGACCCGTAATTAACTCGATCACTAATGCTATAAAACCAATCATTGCTACACGACCGTTCCAGACTTCTGCCCCCGTCGTCAAACCCCACTCCCACTGCTCTTGAGGGTACATTTTAACTTTCTTGGAAGGGCGTATCACATCCGAGAATTTAACGCTGGGAGATTCTATTGACTCGATGACTAAATCTGCCAAGGCTTCAATAAATACCGGATGAGTATTCAATGCAGGGACGCGGTAGAAATTTTCTATCCCAGATTCTTCTGCTAATTCTCGATACTCCATGTCAATTTCTTGCAGAGTCTCGATGTGCTCGGAAACAAAACTAATTGGAACTACCAACAAATCTTGAACTCCACTTTCTGCCAATTCGGTAATCGCTTCTTCGGTGTAAGGCTTGAGCCATTCTACCGGGCCAACCCGACTTTGATAAGCTAGCGTATGTTCGTTCGATCGGTTCAAATGTTCCATAATCAGACGAGTACAATCTTGAATCTCCCGCTGATAGGGGTCTCCAGCCTCTTCTACGTAGCTGAGGGGGACGCCGTGGGCGCTGAAAAAGATGTGAACTCGATCGGGATTTGGGCTGTGATCTAATTCTTGGGCGATCAATTCCGACATAGCCTGAATGTAGCCCGGTCGGTGATACCAAGAAGGAATCGCGGTATATTCTATCTGGTTGAGGTCTGGATCTTGGTTCCACATTTCTTCTAGCTGTCGGAAGCTAGAACCGCTGGTGCTGATCGAAAATTGAGGATACAATGGCAAGATTGCCAATTCTTCGATGCGATCGCGCTTAATTTTGGCGATCGCCTCTTCAGTAAAAGGATGCCAGTAGCGCATCCCCACGTATACTTTGGCATCTTGTCCCTTAGACTGCAAAAGTTCTTGCAGCGAAGCGGCTTGTTCTTCAGTAATCCGCCGCAAAGGAGAGCCGCCCCCGATTTGGCGGTAGTTTTCCTGGGATTTTTTAAAGCGCAGAGTCGAAATCAACCAGGCGAGCGGTTTCTGCATCCACGGAAACGGAATGCGAATGATTTCCGGGTCAGCGAACAAGTTGAACAGGAAAGGACGGACATCCTCGATTTGATCGGGCCCGCCCAAGTTTAATAGTAATACTCCTACACGGCCCATAGCGGTTACGGCTCTCCCATCGTCTCAGTTCTCTTACTTATTTTTATCATATAACTTAATAATATCTTAAGTCGATAGCAAGATATACATAATTTTGAATATGGCAACAATTTTGAGAGATTTAAGTTATAGGTATCAATGGCTCTACGATGCGATCGCCCGTCTGGCTGCTTTAAGCGTAGGTGGCGAAACTCGTTTTAGGCAGCTAGCCTTGGAAAATTTGACCCTGGGCGCGGAAACTAAAGTTTTAGACCTTTGTTGCGGTAGCGGTCAAACTACGCAATTTCTCGTGCAATATTCCCAGGATGTCACAGGACTGGACGCTTCGCCGTTATCGCTGCAACGGGCAAGGAAAAATGTGCCATCAGCCAATTATGTAGAAGCTTTTGCCGAATCGATGCCTTTTGGCGACAATCATTTTGATTTAGTACACAGCAGCGTTGCGATGCACGAAATGCAGCCGTTACAGTTGAGGCAAATCTTTCAAGAAGTATACCGCGTGCTCAAGCCCGGTGGTGTATTCACTTTGGTAGATTTTCATCAGCCCACAAATCTGCTATTGTGGCCTGGGTTGGCTGTATTTTTGTGGTTGTTTGAGACTGAAACTGCTTGGCAGTTGATTGAAACTGACTTGGATACTTTGTTGGCCCAAGTGGGATTTCAACCCTACAATTCCGAAGGAAGTGAACAACCTAAACTTTATGCTGGCGGCAGCATTCAAGTTATTCAAGTTCAAAAATAGGTAGTCAGTTGACAGTAGTCATTAGTGAGTGGGCAAGAAACCGGGTTTCTGCGAGTTTTCGGTTGAGTGACGGTAAATCTTGCAAGAAACCCGGTTTCTGAACTCGGTGTGAGTGGGTAAGAAACCGGGTTTCTACGAGTTTTCGGTTGAGTGACGGTAAATCTTGCAAGAAACCCGGTTTCTGAACTCGGTGTGAGTGGGCAAGAAACCGGGTTTCTGCGAGTTTTCGGTTGATTGCAAGAAACCCGGTTTCTGAACTCGGTGCGGGTGGGCAAGAAACCGGGTTTCTACGATTTTTCGGTTGAGTGACGGTAAATCTCGGCAGAAACCCGGTTTCTGAGTTCGGCGCGCGCATCTTAATATACTTGTCAACTAATGACTAATGACTAATGACTAATGACTAATGACTAATGACTAATGACTAAACAAACTTTTTCGCTTCAGCCAAAGCCGCTTCAAACTTAAGCAATACATCCTTTTCTGTGTGAATAACTTTCTCCTGTTCTAGCAGCGGGCGACCAAACCTAAAAATACCATCTTGTTCTACGTGGTCTACAGCAGGAAGCGTTTCGGGATGCGGCAAAAATTTGCGACCGATCGTGTACGGCGTGTGGTAAGAAAAACTAAAATCGGGAAACTTATCGCTCTTAATTTCCAGATAGTAAAGCGAATAATAATCCTTTGTTTCGCAGTATACGCATTCCCGGCACTTATTTACCAGTTTCCGGTTCTGATAGAAAAAATCCCACTTGTCCCAATAGTAATCATCTTTCATCATGTCCTGGTGGTCGTCGCACAGTTCGAGATATAATTTGTCAGCATCGGCAGGACGGTAAAAGTAAAGCATCGCGTAGGGCATTTCAATCAGTAATTTGACTGCTTGATTTTTGCGCTCGTACCATTCTTGCTGCTGAGTTTCGTAAATTTCGTTAGAATGATTAGATTTAATTGCTTTAAAGTTGTTGAGCTGATTTTCTTTTGCCCACCGCGACGCCCAAACTGTCCAGTAAGCTAACTGGAAAGTTGCTGAAATTTCCGCCGAACCTTGTTCTTTCCAGTCGGAAATAATTTTTTCCCACGCTGCACTAAAAGCTAATCGCGATTGTTCGTTTTGTTCGGAGTTTTCTGTATTGATTGGATCGGCTTTTGGGCGATGATTTTTAATCAGTCCTTTGGGTTCTTTGCGCCAGTTATCAATGTCTGTTGGCGTGAGAGTTAAGATGAATCTTCTGTCGTGAACGGGATATTCTAAATGAATTCCCGATTTGCGGAAAGAGCGGTATTCTAAAATCGGGAGTCTGCCTTGTTCGATCCATTGCTGGCGTTCTGCTGCCGAACACTTGAGCATTTTTTCTAATTCTACCGGATCGACGGCTAATTCACTTTTGAAGGTCTCCCAAAATCTTTCTTGTTCGGCTGCATTTGTTTCTAGCACTGATACAATTGTGCTGACGATGCGATCTGTTTGGTCTTGGGAATTGTCGGGAAGTCCTAAGAAGTCGAGGAGTTGGGCTTTGAGTATTCGTCTGGCAGAAATTAGCTCGGCTAACATGAGAAGCTCCGGTAGAGTCTGAACTTGCAACCTTGAATTGGCAAGATTTGTGCAAGTCTTATATATCTTAATGGATTCTCTTGGGTTGTCGGCAATTGAATTCATATTCGATCGCCCATTGTAACGGATATTGTCTCGCACAGGTCGATTTTACGGGATTTGGGCTTGAAAGTCGTGAAGCGTAGCTATGGGGCTCTTAATCGCCGGCTACCCAGCCATCTCTAAGCAAAAATACTCAAAGCCAGGTGGTAAGGTCGATTCACCCTCGGGATAGCTACGCCGCGCGTGCTTGTGGCGAAACCGGCTAAAGATGACCTACTTATGTCAAATCCGCGTTAGATATCCCCGATAAGACGTGGCGGTTGAAACCGCTTCTCTTCAAACAAAGTCGGCCTCCGCCGACTGAAGAATAAAAGGGGTACCAAACCCTGATTTGGTATTATGTATTTTCAAGCTTCATCTAGTTATCTGAATTTTCTCAAGAGTTTTAGCAGAGAGGAGGGAAACTGATTAATATAGAAACTCTCAAAAAAAACACCGAGCGGTTAACAAAAATCTCAATTCTCAATTTGATTTAAATTCCAATCGTAGGGCAAAAAAACGATCGCCCATTCATCGGTTACACCCACCTCCGGCCCCAAATAACCGCCCACATAGGCAGCTACCGAACCCGCATTCTTGACAAAATCCTCGCCGTACCACTCAAAAATCTTGCTCAAATAAAGCGTGTTTTTCCCAGCATCGTACCGCACTTTATCGGGATTCTTGATAAAACTACTTGCATCCGCCTCCAGTTGAGTCCGCACCGCAGAGGGGAAGTAAGCGCCGCGGCGCAGCAGCGGACATCCGACGGAAGCGCAAACTAAGGCAAAATGGATGCGCGGTTCGGCAAATTCCGGGCGCAAAATAGCGTGTTCGATTTGATTGAGGCTGTACTTTTTGCCGCCAATAATTGAATTTGAACGGGTGAAGAATTCCAGAAAACCCAGCCAGTTGGGGATTCCTAAAATTTTGGGACGGATGGACGCGATCGGGTATACTTCGATTACTTGAGAAATTGCGATCGCATTGTACGCATTCAGCCACAGCGCCAACCGCGCATCTGCATCTGTCATAGCAGCTAAATCTACATCGGCCAAAGTTCCCAGCCAATTGCTCAAAACATCCGCCCCTTCAGCTTTCCAGCGCCGGTAATCCACGCGGCCCCCAGCGTCAACGTAGCGTTTTAGCAACTCGTCCCAAGTCGAAAAGTCGATCGAATTTAGCATTCATTAAGAAGGAAGAAGTTCGGCAACGGATTTTATAACGGATGTAACGGATTTCATGAAGAAGGAACAAGGAGAGAAAAGACATACACAGAAAGCTTTTTAACTATCCGTTTTTTACCTTTAATTCAGTAGATTTACTTACCCTTCACATTTTCAGGCTGACATTGCTTTAGCTTCCGGTTTTATTAATTGTACACTTATTTTCTTTTAACTCTTGTGGGACGTTGCTCTGAGCAGTGCCCAAAAGTTAAATTTAAGCGTACAACAGCTTATTTAATACTACCGTCAACCCAAGTAGCCCCTTTAAGCTTAGCATTTTCCAAATTTGCCCCCGTCAAATCGGCTCCACTCAAATTAGCCTCCGTCAAATCAGCACCTGCTAAATTAGCTTGCCGCAAAGAAGCCCCGCTGAGGGAAGCCCCGCTCAAATTGGCCCCAGCTAAATTAGCTTCTCTGAGATTTGCTCCTCTCAAATCCGCCCCTTGCAAATCGGCATTTGCTAAACTCGCTTGCTGGAGGGGAATGCTTCTCAAATCGCATCCCGGACATTGGTTAGTTTGCAGCAACTGGTTGATTTGCTGGGGGTTCCCTGCAATCACCGCTGTAGCGAGTCCAAATATCAGTCCGAATGAAACTGCTCCCAAAGTTACAGATTTCATGGTCTTTACCTTCTACAATTATAAAAGATTCTTAATTTAAACTTCAACGGCGATCGGTTTATTCCGGCACAACACCAATCCCGCTTTCAGATGCAAATTTGTAATTTTTCGTTACCAAACAAACCAACTATGAGCGATCGCACCAATTTTTTTGATAAACTGTTAGCGGCTGTTGAAATCAATCAAAGTCTGCTTTATTTAGCCCTCGATCCCGACCCAGAAACCTTGCCAGCAATGGTTTCGATGACTGGGGAGGAAACTCGAAGTTTTGTAACTGATTTGTTGAAAAGGCTCAAAAGTGCGATCGACCAAACAGCCGATTTAATCTGCGCCTGCAAAATCACCCTCGGTTTTTATCAATCTCTCGGCATTCCCGGCTGGCAACTGCTGCAACAAATATTAACAATTATTCCCGCTCACCTGCCAGTAATTTTAGATGCCAAACACAGCGATTTAAACACCAGCGCAGTCTTTGCCAAAACTGTATTTCAAGACTGGCAATTTGACGCGATTACTCTAAGTCCCTATGCCGGATTCGACGAAGTAGCGCCATTTTTATTATATCCCGGAAAAACAGTTTTTGTGCTCTGTGCAACTGCCAATCCGTCAGCCGCCGCATTGCAAGAATATCCGACAGCAGAAAACCCTTTGTACTTGCAATTAGTCCGAGTCTCTCAAACTTGGGGAACTCCCGAAAAACTCGGTTTAGAAGTAGGAGTAATGCCGGATATGTTGGCGCGAATCCGCAAAGCAGCTCCGGAACGCCTGATTTTAGTTGAAGGAGACATCGCCGAAGAAAATGACTTGACAGAAGAAAACGACCTCGCACAACTGCTGGCGGCGGGTTTAAGCAAGAATGGTGAGGGTTTATTGCTGCCAGTGCCCCCGAGTTTGTTGGCGGGGAAAGATGCGCGCCGAGAAATTGAGAAATTACGGGATAATATTAACAAAGAGAGGCTGCGCGCGATCGAAGGAAGTCCGACTTGCGAACTGTGGCTACCGGATGTTTGCTTTTTGCAACCGGAACCCAACCGCGATTTAATCTTGCAACTTTATGACATTGGCTGCGTAGTTTTTGGCGACCACGTACAAGCATCGGGCGCCGTATTTCCATATTACATTGATTTGCGTAAAATAATCTCAATTCCGCAAATTTTCCATCAAATTGTCAGCGCCTACGCAGACATTCTCAAAGACTTAAAATTCGATCGCATTGCGGGAATTCCCTACGGTTCTTTACCTACAGCAACGGGTTTAGCGTTGCGGATGGAAAGGCCGATGATTTTCCCGCGCAAGGAAGTGAAAACTTACGGTGCGGGTAAGTTAATTGAGGGGCATTTTCAGCCTGGAGAAACGATTGTCGTAGTCGATGATATTTTGATTAGCGGTAAAAGCGTGATGGAAGGTGCGGGCAAGTTAAAATCTGCTGGGTTGAATGTGGAAGATATTGTAGTTTTGATTGACCACGAACAGGGTGTCAAAGATAAATTGCAGGCTAACGGTTATCGCGCACATTCTGTGCTAGCACTTTCGGAAATCGCTGAGATTTTGTATCAAGCAAACCGCATTGATACCGAGCAATTTAATATGTTGACAGCGGAACATTAAATAGTCTTGGACGCACAGACTCTACTTCCAGGGTGCGCAGTGCGCACCTTACTTAGCTAATCTATTATTTGACAAATATTCTTATATAACACTTATGCACAGACTCTAATTGTAGGGTGTGCACTGCGCACCTTA
>NZ_JAEQCI010000254.1:0-1580 GCF_020738565.1 Microcoleus sp. PH2017_12_PCY_D_A
AAGCAGGTCAGTAATTTAACCGAAGAGCGTCAAGATATCTTGCGGCATTTAGGAGAGTATTGCTGTCAATACTATTTAATGTTTTCAAGTGAATAACGAGCGAGCTCGAGGTGTAGATATTTGTGAATAATTTTAATTAATTAGTCAAGATAATTTGCTCTTGGCATAAATTGCCTTGCTTAAAAACAATGATTGACCACGATAAAAAGCAAAGCAATGTGAATATGTGAGAAAAAGTCAATTATCTCAACTTACTTAAGTTAGCTGAATTTAACAAGCTTCTGTAACGCTAACACTGCATAATTTCAGCCCCAAAAGCGTTTGGCTTCCAAGTTTTCACAACTGATAAAAAAATCCGACCCACATCTGCGGAATGTGGGTTGAAAGACTTCGGCTTTGGGTTCCAGCGGCTCCCAGCAAGCAATAAACCGCCGTAACTGCTGCCGGGCCTGCTCTGGCGTCTCAGTATCGTAGATGGCATAGGCATCGGACTCGATCTCAAATCGGCGTTGTCGTTTCGCATCCTCGGATTTGAGCGGTTGTCCTCGCTCATCGGTTGAGGAGAGTTCGGCGTAACTCAAGTAGCGCTCAATCCCACGCACTTTGTGGGTAATACACCGCTGCTGCCGAGCCTGGGGCAAAGTCTTTTGCAACGCCTTAGGCAACCCCAAACTGCCATCACTGACCACTAATTTGACCGCTGGGGCCACTAAACCCCGCTCGATCAGATGCTCAAACAACGCACTCCACTCGGCTTCACCTTCGGCTGTGGCAATTTCATAGTGCAAGATAGCATAGGATCCATCGTCCCAGACCCCTAACACGGCCAAAATCACCCGCTCTTCGGCTTGCCGACTTTGACGCAGATGCCCAGCTCGGTCTACCTTAAATTCCTCCCGGGTATATTGAATCTCCACCCACACGCCATCGACAATTAAAATCTCCGGGGTTTGCACAATCGGGGCTTCTAGGAGCCCGTCGAGCCGTTGCTGGATCTGAAGGGTGACTTGATTCACGGCACTGCGGGATAGAACGTGACCTACCAAAAAATATAGCGCTTCTTGCAGATCGCGCAAGGATAAAACCATGACGTAGAGGCAGCACAGCCAGTTCACCAGATTGCCTAACCCCCGCTGGTAGCGCTGCAGAATCTGCCACTCCCGCTCACTATTGCGTCCGCGCAATTTGGGTACCCGTAAATTGCTCACATGACCATATTGGGTATCCAGACCCCGTTCAAAATAGCCCGAACGGCGTGGTTTCTCACCCTCCATGCGAGACAACTCCACTTTCACTTCTTCCTGCAAGGCACTTTCGAGCGTCACCTTGACCGCACACAACACAGCGGTGCGAAGGGTTTGCTCTAAAGCCGCATCCAGTTCCGGTTGAAAACTGGTGGCTTTGACCCGATGAATTTGTTGTTCGCGTTGGGCTATCGTCATGGGCGGTTACGCTCAAGAGGGAACCTCATTACTTTCCCTGGCGTTGCTGAGTTATAGTATGAATAGGAGGAATAATTTATGCAATGTCCAGAATGTAAATCAACCCATATCCGTAAAAACGGCAAGAAAAAAGGAAAA